>JAGQGA010000231.1 GCA_020432595.1 Anaerolineales bacterium
TGGGCTGCCGGCCGACCTGAACCACGAACAAAAGAAAGCCCTCACCGCCGCCGCCGCCAACTATGGCTGCCCGCTGCTCTACATCGAAGGGGTGGTACCCATTCCCGACGATGCCGATTTTCAGGCTACTTTAATCTTTGGTGCAGCGGAGTTGGCGAAACGGTATGAGGATTTGCGACCCAAAACGGCCGTTTCTCTCATCGTCATCGGCTGCCCCCAAGCATCCGTGGGGGAAATACGCGCCGTGGCCGCTGCGTTAGCGGGCAAAACCGTCGCCCCCGATGCCCCGCCGCTGTGGGTGTTCACCTCCTCGGCCAACAAAGCCATCGCTGAAAAAATTGGCATAGCCGACCAAATTCGCCGCAGCGGGGCGCTGTTGCTGGAAAACACCTGCCCCGAAGTGGTTCCCTATGACCCAAGCTGGGTAAAACACGTCCTCACCAACTCGATGAAGGCCGAGCATTACATCAAATCGGGGCTAAACGGCATTCCCACCTCCGTCATGCCGCTGGCCGACTGCGTGGGGCTGGCAACAGGGGATTGGGGGATTGACGAAACGCGCCCGGCTGCCGCCGGAACCACCAAGAAGGCGGCTTCCGTAAAAAAAGCTGCGGCTGGCGACAAGCCAGAGGCAACCGGTGCCTTTGCCGCCAGCGGGCACGGGCTGCCGTCGCAGGGGGATTTTACGGTAACGGGTGAGGCGTTTGTGACCGACACGCCGATTACGCTGCTGGGGTTTGTGAACCGGGAAACGGCCGTTATTGAGGAGCCAGGCCACCCTGCCAACGGCCAAAGCATGGCCGGTAAAATTGCCATTTTTCCCAAAGGCAGCGGCTCCACCGTTGCCCCCTACGTTCTGCTGGAACTGTTTTATCGGGGTAAAGCCCCCCTCGCCATTGCCAACACCGAAATTGATCAGCAAAGTGCCCCCGCGTGCTCGCTGGAAAATATTCCCTACGCCTATGGCTTTGACCGCGACATCATTGCCAACCTCAATGCGGGGGATTTGGTGGAATTGACGCGGCGCGGGAATGTGGTGACGCTACGGGTGGTGGAACGGCGGTAAACAGGCGATTGGAGATTGATGAAGGTTCATAATCTCCAATCTCCAACAGGCGGGCCGGACGGTGGTTAGCCGGCCGAATCCTCCACAATCTCGCCATCGGTCAACGTAATGGTACGGCTCACCCGCTCCGCCAAATCGCGGTCATGCGTCACCATAAAAATTGTCTTGCCCTGCTCTACCAGCCGCTGAAACAGCGAAAACACATTTTGCGCTGTCGTCTGGTCTAAATTCCCCGTTGGCTCGTCGGCCACAATGATAGGTGGGTCATTTGCCAGCGAACGGGCAATCGCCACACGCTGCTGCTGCCCGCCCGAAATTTCGCTGGGCAGCTTAAAGGCATGTTCAGCAATCTCCACCTCGTCCAGCAGATGCAGTGCCCGATCTTTCCACTCCCGCTGCCCGCTGTACATCCCGGCAAAATCCATCGGCAGCATGACATTTTCAATGTTGGTCAGCATGGGCAGCAGTTGGAAAAATTGAAAGACAACGCCCACGTTACGCCCACGCCACTCAGCCATCGCCCCTTCGCTCAAGTGGTGAATGGGCTTGCCGTTAACAATGACCTCACCGGCGGTGGGGCGGTCAATGCCGGTGATCATGTTCACCAGCGTGGTCTTACCGCTGCCCGATTTGCCGTTGACAGCCACGAATTCACCGCGCTCAACGGTCAAATTGATGTTTTTCAATGCCAAAAAGTCACCGGCCGGCGTTTCATACGCTTTGGTGACGTTTCGCAGCTCGATGAGGGGGGTGTTGGCAAAACGGCCGTTTTCCCCCGCCACCTTCTCTTTCACAAACAAACCTTTCAACATACCCATACTCCGTTGCAGTAATTAGTCGCTGGCTCTTTGCAATCATTATTCAGCAGCAGTCATTTAGCCAACAACCGTTTACTAACAACTGACTACCATTTGCCGCCTCAAGGCAGCGTTAATTCACCCCGCAGATTTTGCTGCATCTGCTGCCGCACCCAATCTGCATCATCACACACGCTGAGCAAATAAGCCAGCTTGGTCAATGCCGCCTCCGCTGTCATATCATAACCGCTAATCACCCCTGCCTGCGCCAGTGTCGCCCCATTGGCATATTTGTACAGGTTCACCGTTCCACGCAAACATTGGGTGCAGTTCACAATCACCACGCCTCGTGCCGCTGCTTCAGCCAGGGTCGCCAGCAGTGCTGGATCGTGGGTTGGGGCATTGCCCGCCCCATACGTCTCCAGCACGAGTCCCCGCAGCGGTGGCTGCAGCATGTTGTGCAGCACGTGAGCGGAGATGCCGGGAAAAAGCCGCAGCGACCCCACGTGGGGCTGTACGATGGCCTTAAATTTTAGCTCACTTTGCTGGGGATGGGGAACATCCTTTAGCAAACGCTTGTTAAACAACAGTTCGATTCCCACGGTGGCAAGGGGAGTTTCATTGGGCGAGTCAAAGGCATCGAAGCCATCAGCGTTGACTTTGACCGAACGACAGCCACGCAAAAGACGGCCGTTAAAATACAAACACACCTCCGGCACCGTCAGTGAGTTTGCCGCCAGCAACAGCGAAGTAATCAAATTCTCTTGCGCGTCATTACGCAGTTCACACAGCGGAATTTGCGACCCAGTCACAATAACTGGCTTGCTCAACCCTTCCAGCATAAACGCCAAAGCCGAGGCAGTATAAGCCATGGTATCGGTGCCATGTAGCACTACAAACCCATCATACACCCCATAGTTGGCGCAAATATCAGCAGCAATGGTAGACCAATCGTGGGGAGCCATATCAGACGAATCAAGCAACGGCCGATATTGGTGAATGGTATAATGAGGCAAGTCGGGATGCTGAAAAAGCGGATTCGCCACCATCTGCGTCTGCAAATAATCAGCCACAGGATGATAGCTGCCATCCACCTGTTTCATCCCAATCGTACCGCCCGTGTAGGCAATATAGACGCTACGTTCTGTCATATGCCTATTATTTCACGATTCAGACAGGAAACAAAACAGAGGTCTCTCCGAAACCACAACATTAACAAATTTGATATGCGGTACGTAAAAAAGCTGATCTTGTGTCTGCGGAGGGGGTGTTAAGGCAATATGTCTTTTCAGACTGCTACCAGGCTGGGTTCTCGACTTTGCTTCACGGGCAGCAGCACATGAAATTCGCTACCCAGCAATCGCTTCTCATCATAACCACGGCTCTCCACCCAAATCTTACCCTGATGTGCCTCGATGATCCCCCGCGCAATGGGCAGTCCCAATCCTGGCCCGCCCCCCTTGAACTTGGTTTGCCCCGTCGAATGGAACGTCACCTCACCCGTCTGGTAAAACTTGGTAAAAATCAGGTCATGATAGGCTGGATCAATGCCAATGCCGCTGTCACGAATCACAATTTCCACCCGCTGTACATAGTTGCCGACACCATTGGCCGCCATTTGCGGTGCGCCCCAAATGGTAATGGTGCCGCCATCAGGCGTATATTTAATGGCGTTGCCGATAACATGAGAAAAAACCTTTACCAGTGCGTCGGGGTCGGCCTCAAGAGCGGGCAGGTCACTCATATCCAGGATATTAAGCTGCTGCTGCCGCTCGCGCAGCGGCACACGCAGTTCAACCAGTACCCGCTGCAAGATGTCGGGCATTGAAACGGGTTCAGGGTAAAGATCGAGGGCGCGGTTATCAATCTTTGCCATGTCAACCATGGCGTTTACCACTTTCTCCAGCCGCGCCTCACCAGCCTGAATATTGGTGACCATCTCGCGGTGGAAATCGTTGCTGGCAATGGCCTCATCACGCAGCAGCATTTGGCTGTAGCCGCGCAGCAGCGTTAGCGGCGTTCGCAGTTCGTGGGCGGCTACGCTGATAAAATCGGACTTGGTGCGGTCGAGCTTCTCTAGCCGGTCTACCGCATCGCGCAGATCGGCCGTGCGGCGTTTGACCTGTTGTTCTAACTGCTGGTTAAAATGGGATAGCTTGCCGTACAAATTAGCGTTGTGTAGGGCTGTAGAAGCTTGTTCGGCAAAAGCAGTCGCCAACCGAATTTCCTCCTCAGTGTAGCTTTGTAGGGTGGCGCGGGCGAGAGACAAAATGCCAATGACCTCGCTGCCTTGCAGCAGCGGTACACCCAACCAGGCACGGGTGGGTGCAATGTTGTCTACTTGGTGCCAATCAGCTCGCTGGGTAACGTCGGGGATAGCTAACGGCCGTTTGTGCCGGTAAATCCAACCGTATACCGACTCATTCTCAGTGGGGTCAATCGGAATCCGCAGCGCATCCACATTGCCCGAATCGGGAAAACCCAAATCAGCCACAATCGCCAGCGATCCATCATTGTCCAGCAAAATGGCCGTGCGGTGGGACGACACCACATGAGACAAATTTTCCAGCACCCGATCCAGCAATTCTGTCCGATCCAGTGTGCCGGAAAGTGCCCGCCCCGTCATATACATCTTTTCCGTCAGCAGTCGGGTGGATTGTTCTCCCTGGTAAACATAGGCATTGTAAACAGCCACGGCAATTTGATCTGCTAACATCTCCAGAAAGGGAATGTCGGCCACGACAAAGGCATCTACGTGGTCACTTTGCAGATCGAGTACGCCTAACCGCACGCCGCTAATTTGCAGCGGCAGTACCAACTCGGCCTTTGCGCCATTCACAACATTGAGCGCAGCGTATTGTGAAGGTTCATCTATATTATTTAGCCAAAGACAACGGCCGTTTTTCGCCACAGCCCCCACCAATGTCGTCTCATCCGCCTGTAGTTCAAACCGCTCATAGCCCAGCAGTGCCCCTTCCCGCCCCGTCCCAGCCCGAAGCTGAACCTGATCCCCAACATCATTGAGTAAAAAGACCGCCACAAACCGGAGCTGGTACTTTTGCCGAATCAGTTCCACGGCTTCATCGAGCAGCTCACTCATGTTCAAAATAGAGGTAATCCGCTTGCCCAACTCCATGCTCGTCTCCAACTGCCGCGCCCGATGCACCAGCATTTCCTGCTGTGCCCGATCCTGAAAGCGCAGCCGGACAAAACGAACCAGTGCCCGCTGCCGCAGGCGAAAGGTAATGCCCGCCACAACCAGCCCCATCAGCAGCGCAAGCGCGTAATGCACCCACTCGCCTGAGACAGGTAGAACCATGACAAGCAGCAACCACGCCAGCAAATTGCCGATCTCAACGGCAAAAAACCAGCGGTCAGACAGTAAAAACAACCCGGCACCCATGATCACCAGCAGGATGTTGGTGGTTTGGCGCGGTTCATTGGTCAGGTAAAGATGGAGTAAGCTGTTGAGGGAAAAAAGCGAGAGGATGCCAGCGGCAATGGGATGGGCAAAGACAGCAGGAGGTTTCCAGCGTGCCAGCAGGAAGCGAAGGGCAAAAAGAAAAACGGCCGTTCCTGCCGCCACTGGAATCATGATCCGCGCTGTGCGCGGGGGCAGCAGTGCCATATGCGCCAGGGTCAGCAGCGTATAAACCAGCGCACCGCCCAGCGACACCAAGCGTAAGCTGTCGCGCACCTGTTTATCTAATGCCTGCCGTACCAGATTTGATTCTTCAACCATTTTTTTGTCTGGCAAAACGGCCGTTTCTGTTGGCCTTTCGACCATGGGCGTAATCATGACTGATTCCAACTTTGCACCTTGAACAACCTAATGATTCTTTCAACATTCCCATATATCCCCAGGCTCAATCAGTGGTCAACAACGAGCAGTCAGAACCACACGCTAATGATAAGAAAGAAACGGCCGTTTTGTTGTGACAATATCGTGAATATTGCCCGTCACTCTCTCCCATGCTACAATCATCCTGAACTTTCAAAAACTTCTGAAAGTTGTGAACTGCATATATTTTTTAGCACAAAACAAGACTGACCAGTCGGTTTGCCGATTGAGACAGTTCGAAAATAGCAAATGTTAACCAATAACAAAAACCCACTAAACACCCGCGAACGCATTCTCGATGCTGCTCTCAACATTTTCTCGCGCAAAGGGTATTACGATACCAAGCTTGATGAAATCGTTGACGAATCGGCCACGTCCAAAGGAGCCATCTACTTTCACTTTCCCAACAAGGAGCAGCTTTTTTTGGCATTGGTAGACCAATTTGCCGACCTGCTGGAGCGGCGCGTCAACGAAGCCATTGTGCAAGAAGCGCAGGGCATCCAGCGCGTGCGCGTGGCGTTGGAAACCTGTCTCAACACCTTTGGCCGCTACCGACGGCCGGCCAAAATTTTGCTGGTGCAGGCGGCCGGGCTGGGCAACACCTTTGAGAAAAAGCGTAACGAGGTTAACGAACGGTTTGCCAACCTCATCGCCATCAATTTGCAGGAATCAGTAGCCGTAGGCGACATCGCCCCGCTGGACGTGGAGGTCGTTGCCTATGCCTGGATGGGTGCCATTTACGAAGTCATTATCCGCTGGGTTCACACCGGCGACCCGGAACCAGAGCGAATTATGCAGACATTGCTGCCAATGCTGCTGCGGAGTGTGGGGTATGAACAGAAATAAGCATGTAGAAAGTGGGGAGTGGGGAGTAGGGAGTCGTTACACCCCACTCCCTACACCCTACTCTCGCCTAGTTAGCTACAGCCTACCCAGCCCCGGCATTACTGCTGCCGATTTTCTGCACCGGGCGCAGGGGCATGAGCGGTTTTATTGGGAAGATGGGCGCGAGCAGATTACCTTTGCTGGTTTTGGCGTGGCAACGGAGCTATTTGCCTGGGGCGAAGGCCGGTATGAATCCATTGCACGACAAGCGCGGGAACTGTTCCGCGACACGCTGGTGCTAAATGAGCAGGCTCCGCTGGCGGCACCTCGCCTTTTTGGCGGCTTTGCCTTTCGCCAGGATTTTACCCCCGACAACACCTGGGCGGCGTTTCACCCCGCGCACTTTGTTCTGCCCCATTACCAATTGGTGCAACAGGGGGATGAATCGTGGCTAACCATCAACGCCCAATTGCAGCCAGACGAGGCACTGGAATCGCTTATTCCGCAGCTACGCGAAGCATTAACGGCACGGTATGAACTGCTGCTGGCCGAGCCAAGCCGCGTTAACCAAATGCCCGCACCCGTAGCGGTCAATTACCCGATGTCGTTTGCGGCGTGGGAGCAAATGATCAACGAGGCGACAATGCGGACGCGAACAACGGCGATGAGCAAGGCGGTGCTGTCCCGCGTGTGCGAGATTCGCTTTGGCGAACGGGTGAATGTGGATGGGGCGCTGGACTTTTTGGCGCAAAAATATGCCAGCAGTTTCCGCTTTTTGTTTGAGCCGCGTCCGGCTCATGCCTTTTATGGAGCGACACCGGAACTGTTGGTGCGGGTTAACGGCCGTTCCCTCACCACGATGGGGCTGGCTGGCTCAATTGCGCGGGGAAAAACGGCCGTTGCCGATGCCGCCCTCGCCCAAGAAATGCTCAACAGCGCCAAAGACCGGCACGAACACGCCATCGTCGTAGACTCCATTCGCCGCCGCCTGGAGCCGCTCACCGACTGTCTGGACGCACCTGACGTGCCTACCGTCTTGCAACTCAGCAACATCCAGCACCTTCACACCCCCATTTCCGCCACTTTGCGGCAGGCAACCGGGGTGCTGCCTCTCGTCGAAATTCTCCACCCCACCCCCGCCCTCGGCGGCTCACCGCGCCATCTGGCGATGCAGTTTATTCAGGAAGCCGAGCCGGTGACACGCGGCTGGTATGGTGCGCCAGTCGGCTGGATTGACCACAATCTTGACGGTGCCTTTGCCGTTGCCATTCGCTCGGCCGTGGCGCAGGAAAAGCGGGTCTGGCTCTACGCCGGAGCCGGCATCGTCAGTGACTCCATTCCGCAAAAAGAGTGGGACGAGACGGTGCTTAAATTCCGACCCATGCTAGAGGCGTTGAGATTGGGGATTGGAGAATTGAGAATGGGGAATTGAGAATGAGAAGAGAGGTCGTAGTATGACAAAAGGTGATGATATTGAAGCGCGATTGGT
>JAGQGA010000232.1 GCA_020432595.1 Anaerolineales bacterium
TGAGCCATTCGATGCCACGGGTGACGTGGGTAATCTTCATCAGGTGGTCATCTACGACAACGGCGAGATGATAGGTGGGCAAACCATTGGATTTGAGCAGAACGTAATCGGTTAGCTGTTTGTTTTCGGTGACCACATCCCCACGCAGCAAATCGGGTACAGTGGTAGTGCCCTCAAGCGGCATTTTGAAGCGAATGACGTAAGGACGGCTTTCGGCTTCCAGCCGTGCCACTTCTGCAGGGCTAATATCACGGTAGCGCCGGTCGTAGCCAGAAAAATCACCTTGAGCTTCAAGCGTTTTACGCATTTCAGCCAGCTCTTCGGCGGTGGCAAAGCATTTATAAGCGTGGCCGTTGTTTACCAGCCAATGCGCCCACTGTTGGTATAGCTCTGCTCGTTCTGTCTGAATGTAGGGGGCATGGGGGCCACCAATATCTGGCCCCTCGTCCCATTCAATGCCAAACCAGCGCAAGCCGGTAATGAGGTTTTCCATGGAGTCGGCAACAAAGCGGTTGGTATCGGTGTCTTCAATGCGTAAAATAAATTGCCCCCCATGACGACGAGCGTACATCCAGCCAAACAAGGCTGTCCAGACGCTGCCAATGTGCAAGTAACCCGTGGGGCTGGGGGCAAAACGAAGTCGAACGGTCATGATTTCAATGCCTCTTTTGAAGGTTTGTTTAGTTTAGAGTATACCGGGAATGGTTACAGGTGAACAGGGTTGGTTAGCCAAACTCTTGTTTACGCTGGCGCATCAGAACGGATTGGACAATGCCAATGGCGATAAAGAGGGTGGTGAGTGAGCTGCCGCCGTAGCTGACGAAGGGGAGCGTTAGCCCCGTCACGGGCATGATGCGGGTGTTCATGCCCACGCTCACCATCGTTTGGAAAAACAAAACGGCCGCTATTCCTGTGCAAGCGTATTTTCCCGCCGGGTCGGGACTCAGCTCCGCCGCCCGTAAAATCCGCATCAAAATAAAGGCCATTAATGCCAACACCACAGTCGAGCCAAAGATTAACCCCATTTCTTCGGTTAGTACAGAAAAAATGAAGTCGGTGTGCTGCACGCGCAAAAAGCCAAGCTGGCTTTGCGTGCCGCGAAAATATCCCTTGCCCCACAATCCGCCCGATCCAATGCTGATTTCGGCTTGGTCAACGTTGAACACATCTTCTGGATCGGCCGATTCGGGGTCGAGAAAGGTGGTAATACGTGCTTTTTGGTAGTCGGCTAAAAATGGGTAAACGGAGAATGCACCGATGATGCCAACAGTCGCTAAGGCCATAAAATGCGATAGAGGCAGCCCCGCCAGCCAAATCATGACAAACCAGATGACAGTATACAGGAGCGTCATCCCCAGATCGGGCTGGATGAAGATTAGCCCCATTGGTACCCCCATATAGGCGATGGTGACGAGGGTGTTGGAAAAACGCTGGATGTAGCGCTGGCGGTTGGCTAAAAATTGCCCAAAGGTGACGGTGAGGAAGATGCGGCCAAATTCGGATGGTTGGATTTGGGCAAAGCCGAGGTTGATCCAGCGGCGGGCATCGTTGTTGATCTGCCCGGCAGCTACCACAAAGAGAAGGCTGAGGATGAGGATGCCATAAATATACCAGTGGCTAGAAGTTAAATAACGGTAATCAATGGAGGCGATGGCAAGCATGATGATGATGCCAAGGATGGCCCACTGGATTTGCTGCCCTGGCAGTGGCTCTAGGGCGGGGGCACCGGTAACGGCACTGTAGATCATGAGGATGCCGTAGCCGGTGAGCAGCAATACGGCGGCGGTGAGCCACAAATCAAAATAACGCCAAACGGAGGTTCTTGCTACCATGTGGCGGATTGTAACAAAGGGGAAAGGATGTGGGGGTAAATTTAAGGAAAGTATTAGGGAGTGGGAGAAGAACGGCCGTTTCCCGGCAGCAGCGGCACCTCAGCCACCAACATGCTATCCTTCTCCGTCCGCTCTAAATTCACCACCACATTCTCCCGGTTAATCTCCAAACGCTTGGCAATCACCTCAATAATGTCGTCCTTAATAAGCTCCAGCAGTCCGGGGGACAAATCACTTCGGTCATGGATCAACACCATTTGCAAACGTTGCTTCGCTACGGCTCCACTCTTCTCCCTTTGTCCAAACAGCTTGTCTAACCAGCTCATGCCCATCGCCTCCTTGCTCAATTGCCGCTTCTAATTCCCGTTGAGCCAATTAATCAGCTTATCCATAAAGCTGTTTTTAGGCGTTAGATCAAGCAGCGGAATATCCAGCCCATCGAGCCGCTTGGCGATATTGCGGAACGCCTGACCAGCACTGACACCATTGACACTACCCATAGCCAGCGGCGTACCTCGGTTGGTAGAAATGAGGATGTTTTCGTCTTCAGGAATGACACCCAGCAGTTCAATTGCCAAAATATCCAAAATGTCGTTGATGGACAGCATTTCGCCGCGCTCAACCATTTGCGGCTTGAGGCGGTTGATGAGTAGCTTGCCTGGTCCTTTTTCCTCGGCTTCAATCAGGCCAATGATGCGGTCGGCATCACGAACGGCCGATACTTCTGGGTTGGTCACAATCACGACCTGATCGGCCGGCGCTACGGCATTGCGAAAACCGCGCTCAATCCCGGCCGGCGAATCTACAATGATGTAGTCCATCTCTTCGCGCAGTTGATCACACACCAGCACCATGTCCGACGGACTCACCGCGTTTTTATCGCGGGTTTGGGCAGCGGGGATGAGGTACAGTTCTGGCTGCCGTTTGTCCTTGATCATCGCCTGCCGCAGCCGGCAGCGCCCTTCAACCACGTCCACCAAATCGTAGACAATCCGGTTTTCTAGCCCCATAACCACGTCCAGGTTACGCAGCCCGATGTCGGCATCAATGGCAACGACTTTCTTGTCCAACATCGCCAAAGCTGAGGCGATATTGGCCGTCACGGTTGTCTTGCCCACCCCCCCTTTCCCCGAAGTAATGGTGATGACTTTACCGCTCATTATTGAATCTCCAATCCTGGTCTCTTAAGAACGCTTCCACGATTCGGCCACAATGTGGCCGTCACGGATAGCTGCTTGTTCCGGTACGCTTTCTTGTTTGTGGTCGGCGGGCGGGGCAACGGCAATTTGGTCGGCAATGCGTAGCTGGGTTGGTTTGAGTTCGAGGGCGCAAATAACGGCCGTTTTCTCCCCCATCGCCCCCGCATGGACCAACCCCCGCAGCCGTCCCCACACAATCACATTCCCCCTAGCAATCACCTCCGCCCCAGGGTTCACATCCCCCATGATAACCACATGCCCATCATGGGTGACAGAACGGCCGGAACGAAGCGTTTCGTGCAAAAAAAGGGCATTGCTCCCCGGCATCGCTGCCGCTTGGCCGTTGTTAGCCGGGCCGATATCTGGCAGCACATTCCCATCCAAATCTGTTTGGCTGCCAGACAACCGAATGCCAAACCCCATTTCCCGCGCCTGACGGCGAGTATAGGGGTCATCGGCCAGCACGGTACGTAAGGTTAGTTGATGTTGGTCAAATAGTTTGAGAAGTTCGGTAAGCTGGTCACGCTCTAACGGCCGTTTGCCCAGCTCCAGCACAATCCCACTTCCCGCCAAAAAATTCGCCTTCTGCGCCAGCTCCGCCGCCAACGCCGCTTGTAGATCAGTAAAAGACCCATTCCCCAATGTTAGGAGCAGGCCCTCACGAACACCTTTGATGCGAATAGTTGAGGCTAGTTGGTCATCCATAAGCAGTTCCCACTTTGTGCGGGACACTACAACAAAACAATTGTTGAAATAATACAACAAAAGGAAAGGCAACGCAACCGCCCAAACCTATAGGCTATAGAATAGCAAAGACGGCCGCAACATACGACATAAATTGGGACGAACGACGGACGACGGACGACAAATAGCCAAACCGGGCGTCTGCAATACGCCCCTACGAGACTATTAATTCTGGCTCGTATCGGTGTCGTTTAAACAGGGAACGCCAGCGAACTGGGTGTGGTCGGGTTACATCCATATAGCGGCGCAACCCTTCCCCCAGCATGTTAAAGGCAAAAATTTCGGTAAACACCAAAATGCCCACAAACAGCGGTGTCCACGGGGCTAAAATGATCTTGCCCCAAAAATCGGCCAACATTTGTCCCAATTCCGGCGTACCATCGGACAGCGACAGCAGGAAGCCGCCAGAATTCGGGTCGGGGACAGTCACAATTTGGCCGCCGCCCAGAAAAATGCCCAGAAAGCCAAGCTCGGCCGTAAGCAGGGTGATGGAACCCAGTTCAAACGCCATCATCGAAGGCAAAATCGGCCAGAGTTGGGGCAGCACATAGCGCCACAAAATCCCCCAGTTGCCCAGCCCCACTGCCTGCGCTCCCTCAATAAACGGCTCCTGAATAATGCTGAGGGTGCGGCTTTTGACCAAATTGGCGGTGTCGGCCCAGCCGGTTAGCGACATGGCAATGATGAAGTTCTGCAGTCCCCCTTCTACGCCCAGCAGCAAAATCACACCAATGGCAAAAACCAGGGTGGGCATGGCGACGCTGATGCTGATGAAATAATCAATGATGCGTTCGACGATGCCCTGATACCAACCGGCCAACAACCCCAACAGCACCCCCAACGTGATGCGTGCCGCCATGACCCACAGCGCCATGACAAAGGTGGGGCGCACCGCCCACAAAATGCGGCTTAATAAATCGCGCCCTACGTCGTCGGTGCCAAGGGGAAAACGGTCTAGCTCACTGGGGCGGAAGGGGGCGGTGTACCATTGGTCATCCAGTTTGAATACCTTGAATAGTTCGGCGGGGTCATTGGGAGCCAGCCCCGGCCCCCAGATGGCAATGGTGGCAAAAAAGAGGGAAAGGGTTAGGCCAATGATCAAAGGGTAGTTTCTTTTAGGCATAGGGTTTTAGGATTGGGGATTGGGGATTGGGGATTCAAAATTTCTAATCCCCAATCTCCAATCTCCCGCTAACAAGAAGTCATTTGCCCCCAGTTGTTAAACCATGCGTTTGTTGTTTTGCACACGCGGGTCGAGCCAGTAGGAACCGACGCTGACGATGAGGTCTACAATGAGGAGCCAAAGGCCAAAGAGGACGGCGAGCATGGCAAGGGTTTCGGCGTGGAGAAAGTAGGGGAGCGGCTCGCGGACGTTGATCCGCAGCCCCATGACGCTCATAAAAATGCGGCCAATGCCGGGCCAGAGGAAGAGCGTTTCGACCACGATGAGACCGCCGATGAGCATTCGCAGGGCGTTGCCAATGGTGACGAGGATGGCGGGGGCGATGTTGGGGAGGGCGTGGCGGAGATAAACGGCCGTCCAGCTAAACCCCCGGCTTTGGGCAAAACGAACATAATCCTTCTGTAGCTCCTGCTCTAAGAGGGTGGCCGTGACCCCGGCAATGCGAAGGGTGGGACCTGTGGCAAGCACCACCAGCGGCAAGACGAGGTGAATATCCAGCCCATAGCCGCTGAGGGGAAAGAGGGTTCCGTTTTGCCCGACAAAGATGATGCCATAGAGCATGGCGGCAATGATGGCTCCACCGAGGAAGAAGCGGGGCAGGGAAAGGCCGACGGTGGAGATGAGCAGCCCTAGAGGAGTGAGGCGGCGGGTGCGGCGGGAGACGGAGAGGAAACCGAGCAGGGGACCGAGCAGGGTCATGATAAAAACGGCCGTTATAATCAAAATCATGCTCCGTCCCAGCGATGGCAACAGTGCTTCAATGACAGGAATCGCCCCAACGTGACCCCAATCGCCGCCCAGCAGGTGACGCGCATAAGTGAGATAGCTGGCACCAGTGCTAATTTCGTCCAGATTGCGAACATCTTGCGGAGCCAGGAAGGGCATGGAGTTGGCAAACAGCTTGGGAGCCAGCAGGGCGTAGCTGTAGCCAATGAAATTGAGCAGCGGCAGCAAAATGAGAATGAGCAGGAGTTTGCGGCCTAGTAAGCGTAACATGGGTGTCTCCTTGTGGCCGTTTAGCCAGGGTGAGGGAATGATACAGAAGGGTGGAAAGGGTGTCAATTTGGGGTGGAAAAAACGGCCGTTTTTTCTCGCCACGCCGCCACTTTTTTGCTACCTTATATGCAGATTGAAGTCATGAATTGGCATAGAGATTGGAAGTTGGAGGTTGACCATCTGTAATCTCCAATCTCCAATAAAATGTTGGTTTATGTCCTTACAGAAGTGTGAAAACAGGAGGAAATTAAGATGTTGGCATTTTTGATAGCCGGAATCGTTATTGGCGTTATTTTATACTGGATTTTTGAACAGCTTTTGGGTGGCGTGGGCAAGAATGCGGCAGATAGTGCCTGGGTCAACAAACTGGCTGAAGCTGAAGCAACCATTGGCAACTTAAAGCAGCAGCTAGAGACAGCGTTGGCACAGGCAACCACTAAGGAAGTGTTTGTGGTGGCGGATCGGCTGCAGAAGGTGAATGGGATTGGCAATGTGTATGCCCAAAAGCTCAATGATGCGGGCATCTATACCTTTGCCCAATTGGCTGGGCAATCCCCCGCCCGGCTAACGGAAATTATTGCCCCGGAATCATGGCAAGCAATTGAACCAGAAGCATGGATTCAGGAAGCGGCTTCGTTTGCGGCCGATCATTAACAGGATTGTTGCTTCATCCCGCTTGACAAACGGCCGTTAGCTGGCAAGAATTCCCCACAGAAATTGTATCAAGTAACAAGTGGCAGGTGACAAGTCTGGTTAGCCAATGTGACTTGCCACCTGCTACTTGTTACCTGCAAAGGACAGAAACCATGAAGCAACTCTTCTTGCTGCTGGGGCTGATGGTTACGCTGGTGGCCTGCAGTGGGGGCGAGGCAAGCGAAACTTTACCGACACCACTGCCGCCAACGGCTGAGCCGGCCGTTGTGGTGGCAGAACAAACGGCCGTTCCCCCCACCGAAACCGCCGCCCCACCGCCAGCGCCACCCACCCTGGCTCCCATAGCCACCAGCACCCCCGTCGTCGCCGCCCCCGTTGCTGGCGTATTGCTGCAAACGCTAGCCGATTTTGGCACCGACCGCAACCCGCTGACGGGTGAACTGGTAGAAGACAAGTCACTGTTGGGTAAACGGCCGTTAGCCATCAAACTCTCCAACTCGCCGCCCATCTACACCCGCCCCCAATCCGGCCTAAATGATGCCGACTGGATTTACGAACACACCACCGAAGGCGCGATCACCCGCTTCACCGCTATTTTCTACGGCAAGCTGCCATCTCGCGTCGGCCCTATCCGCAGTGCTCGCCTCATTGATCTAGAACTGCCAGCCATGTACGATGCCGCCCTCGTCTTTTCCGGGGCCAGCAATGGCGTGCTAGGTCGTTTAGCCCAGGTAGATTTCCAACCGCGTATCCTCTACTCCACCGAACCCGGCTACTACCGCACCGGTGAAGACAAACCGTTTGAGCATACCCTCTACGGCGACCCGCTCAAGTTTCATCAGGCGTTGGAAGCTAAGGGGCTGGACGTTGCGCCCACCTTTACCACCGTTAATGCCTTTAGCAGCGAGCCACCCGCCGGGGGGCAACCCGCCAGCGAGGTACACGTAGATTATGATTGGACGGTCATTGATTGGCGCTATGACGAAGCCAGCGGCAAATATTTGCGCTGGGCCGATGGCGAAATCCACGCCGACGGCAACAGTGGCGAGCAAGTCGCCGTCTCTAATGTGGTCATTATCGCCCCCAACCATGTGGAAGACGGCGAAATTTGCGAAGAGGTACGCGATGGCGTTTGTGCCCATCTCTCCATCCAAGTTCAACTTTGGGGCAGCGGTGCCGCCTCTGTTTTCCGCGATGGGCAACAGTATAACGTGACGTGGCAGCGACAGGGGCGTACCGATTCGCTAACCTTCACCGATAGTGCGGGCAACCCGTTCCCGCTGCAAATTGGCAACAGTTGGGTGCAGGTTGTGCCCAACTGGCTAACCAACCCCGTCACCGTCACGCCTTAGCTAATGGGGATTAGAGCTTAGAGATTGGAGATTGAAAACCTTCATTAATC
>JAGQGA010000233.1 GCA_020432595.1 Anaerolineales bacterium
AATGTCAACACGCATGGGCGGCAAACCCATTTGGTAAAAATAACCTTCCTCGGCAAAATCTGCTGCGGTCATGCCAGCCAATGGTGCCCCAAATTCGACCAAAGCGCGAAAAACAGCCTTGGCGTTGGTTGGGTTAGCCTCTACCCATAAATCAAGGTCTTTTGTATAACGCGGCTCTGCATGTTGCACAACTGCATAACCACCAATGACCAAATATTTAACCTGGTTGGCGTTGAAAAGTCTCAACAGATCGGAGAAGTCGGAGTTGACAAACATCCTGCCCCTTCACTTTTTCCGCATGTAAAATCAGCTCCCACATAGCAGCAAACCGAACTTGTGGCGACTGGGCTTGCCAGAACTGAAAGTCAAATGACCTATCTAGCTCTTCAAGTTTTCCTTTACGTTCAATGAATCCCGTTCTCATAACGGAAATTATAGCATAGATTGCACTCACTCATATGCCAGAATTTCGCGGATGCGGAGGTTGGCGGCGTTGCGGGCGGGGAGGTAGCTGGCGAGGTAGGAGATGAGGAGGACGACCAGCAGCCAGATGGCGGCCCCGGCAAAGGAAAAAGTATAGCTGAGGGGGAACTGCAGCAAACTGACCCCAATTTGATAGCTCATAATCCGGCTCATTGGCTGCGCCATGACCATGCCGCCCATCCACGATAGCAGCCCAATGACCAGCCCCTCGCTGATAAAAATGCGCTCCACGGTGCGGTCAGAGGCACCCAATGCCCGCATGACCCCAATTTCGCGGCGGCGTTCAAGAACGTTCATTGTCATTGTGCCCATCAGCCCCAGCCCGCCTACAGTGGCAATCAGCATGGACATCGTTCCCAACAGCGTAGTAAAGATGTTGAACCGTTCGGTTAACACATTGCGGTCGTCGCTGATGGATTGGCTGGAGCTGGTGAGGTAGCCCGCTTTTTCCAGCGCGGCTTCAAGGGCGCGGGAAACGGCTGTATGTGTGGCCTCATCATGCTGCGCCGTAATCACTTGTACGCTGTCGGTTTGGCCGACGCTGCCCACCTGCCGCGCCAGCGTCGTATATGGCACGTAAATGTCGGACGGCCCTAGCGGCGGGCGTAAATCCTGGGTGATGCCGACAATCTCCCAATCGCTCTCTTGATCCCCAATTTTGAGGGTCAGCGTACCGCCAACGTGCAGATATGGCTCTTTGTCCAGCAAATTTTTGTGGATGACGACGCTGTGCTGGTTATTATTTGTGAGCCAACGGCCGTTTGCAATATCCGGCTTAAACAACTTCGTCTCCGGTGGCAGGGCGTTAATAAACAACGCCTCGCCGTCCTGCCCATCGGGACGAATCGGCACCCCCTGCCGCTTTTGCCAACTTTCCACCGCCACCACCCCCGGCACCTGCGCCACCAGCCGCTCCACCGGTTCGGCGCGGTAGGGACGGCTAAAGTCCACCTGCACATCGTACCCCCGGCTGGCAAGCGTGTCGTCGGCAGTGGTGAACAGCGAAGCCCGCACCGTCAGCACGCTGATAAAAATCGCCCCGCCGAGCAGCAGCGTGACCAGCGTCAGCGCCAGCCGCCCTTTGCGGCGGAAGGTGTTGCGGAGTGATAGACGCAGCGGGCGGGAAATGGGCAGTTTGCCCAACATCAGATCAATCACCCCCGGTTCGCTGCTGCTGTCGCTAATGCCCACATCGCTGATGGCTTCGCGGATAGTGGTGCGGGCAGCGGCAGTAACGGGCTGGATGGCGGCAATAAGCGGGATAAACATCCCGGCGGCCATTTCAATGAGGGTGACACGAGGCTGGAATTGGTAGTGGAGGATGTCGAAGTTGAGCTGCCCGGCGACAAAGCGGGAGAGCGTTAGCGACCCCATTGCCCCTAGCGGCAGGGCGATAAACAGGGCGGCGATGCCGTAGAGGATGACCATGCGAAAGTAGAGGGCTGTGACCATCCCTGCTCTGGCTCCCACCGCTTTCATGATGCCGATTTGCCGCACCTGCTGTTTGAGGATGGCGTTGAGGGTGTTGACGATGAGGATGCCGCTGAGAAGCAGCGAGAAGGTGCCCAGCACGCCCAGAATGAGAATGATGGTGGGCAGAAAATCTTCGGCGGGGTGTTTGTCGGGTTCGGGGATGTTGGTAAAGCGAATTTGACACGGCCGCTTTTTTCCACCTTGTCCTCCACGCGAGCCACTACTTCTTCGATGTGGGCGACGTCGGTGGTGTTGCCGTCCACGCGGATTTGCAGTTGGTCGAAGCCGGCCGGAAGCTCTAGCCAATCGAGCGTTTCCTCGGAAATGTAGCCAAAGCCGATGCCGGAGATTTGGGTGGGGGGCTGGTTCATGTCGTGGGTGAGGCCGGTGATGGGGAGGGTGCGAAAACGGCCGTTTGGCAGCTTAATTCGCACCTCATCGCCAATGGCCGCATTGATCAGCGACAGCGACTTACGCTCAATCAAAATTGTCCGTTCTGGGGGCGGCCAGGCACCGGCATAGGGCAAAATAATGTTGACATCCACATGGTTATAATCATCCACCACAATCAGCACCATGTCGTTCCATTCATTTGGCCCCACTTCCAACCGCACCGGCACGCTGCGCCGCCCTTCGGCAAAAGCTACCCCCGGCATTTGCCGCACCGACTCGATAAACTTTTCATCCAGCGGGCTGGCGGTGGTAATGACGGCACTGGCGGGGTTAATGGCTAAATATTCGTCGTGGAGCGTGCGGCTGATGAGGTCTTGCGCTCCGGCGATGGTGCCAAAGGCAAACACGCCCACGGCAATGGAGAGGATGACCAGCAGGGTGCGGCTTTTATAGACCCACATTTCGCGCAGCGGTTTGCGCCAGCGGAGGGGAAGAAGGGAAAGTGGGGAGTAGGGAGTGGGGAGTGGAGAGTGGGGTTTGGTAATCTCCAATCTCCAATCGCTAATCTCTGTTTTTGGCTTAATGCTCATTGTGCAGCAACCCGTATAGGTAAATATCTACATGTTGGTCAAGGGTCATAAGCGGGGCAACTTGCGCCATGCGCCCCATGAGTTGGTGGGTGATGAAGTAGGCAACGATCATGCCCATGAAGGATTGGAGGAGGAGGGGGAGGGAAAACGGCCGTTTTTCCCCCATCATCCACATCCCCTGCACCCGCTGAAAAAACTGCGCCACATCGGGAAACATTTGCGCCGCCACTTCCGGCATGTGCTGACCGTTTAGCTCAATCAGTTCAATAAACAGCATGTTGATGATGTGGGGTTCCTTCTCAATCTCGGCCATGATTAAATGGGCAGCATGGCGCAGCAACGCCTCAACGCTATCGCCTTCGGCAGCTTGGATGTGCGGCAGCGCCTTCACAAAGGGGTGATGCGCCAGAACCACCCCCTTAAAAATCTCTTCTTTGTTGGCGAAGTGGTTGTAGATGCCCCCCAGAGCAATCCCGGCCGCTTGGGCAATGTGGCGCAGCGAGGTGCCATGATACCCTTTTTCGATAAACAGCGCGTAGGCGGTATCAATGATGGCCTGTTGGGTGCGCTGTCCTTTGTCAGTTGCCGGTGTTTCCATCAAGTTTCCTTTTAAAACGAACGTTCGTTCATTTTCCAGGGAGTTTAGAGGAAAAAACGGCCGTTGTCAATGGTCAACTTCAAGCGGACGACGATAATGAGTCTGCCTTCCCCTGCCCTGACGCACCAGCAGCCCAAGCGCAATCAGCTTGTTAAAATCCAGCGTGCGCGTGGCCTTGGCGCGGTCGGTTAACTGGGCATAATCGCGGTCAGTTATAAAGTCATGAGTGTCTACATAATCCAGAATGAGTTGGTGATAGGGCTGAAGCCTGGTTTCTGGCGATAGTTGCACCTGGTCAAGCTGTTTCTTCACCCGCCGCAGCTCATCCAAAATCCCCTCAGCAAAGTAGGTAAGCCAGGGCGTAAAATCGAGATGAGGCGCTAACTCATAATAATCACCAAACAGCCCCACTTGCTGGAAATAGCGGGTGACGTTTTGGTTGTAATAGTTTTCAAAGCTGAACAGGTTGAAAAGGTTTAGCCCCAGTCCAGCTAACAGTAATTTTGTTGCCAGGCGGGTAGAACGGCCGTTTCCATCCATAAACGGATGAATAACCACCATTTGTTTGTGGAACAAACCCGCCAGCAGCAATGGGTCAAGCGTTTGCCGATTTGCCTGCACGAAATGGAGCAACCCATCCATTAAGGCAGGAACATCCTCAACATTCGGTGGTAAATAGATAATTCCCTGACCACGTGGCTCATAAATAACAACCGCCTCTTGCCGCCAGCGACCAAGCTGGTGTTCTGGCAGCAAGCCAGCCATCACCCCTGCCTGTATTTGCTGCACCAATTCTGTCGTGAAAGGTGCATCCAACTGCTGATTCAATCCCAGGAGTATCTGGTTGTAGTTCAAAACTTCTCGTTCGCTTTGGCGGATATGTGACGGATGCTGCTTAAGCAACCGTTTTACTTCCGTAAGCGCCAGCGGGTTGCCTTCGATGCTGGTTGAAGCATAGGTCGAAACCGCCCGCGCTTCGGTCAAAAACTGCACGACCACGGGTTCAGGCACTGCCCGCTGGTTTAGCTCATGCACCAAAATGGCAATTTGTTTGATGGTGCTGAGAAGTAAGGGTGAAATAGTGTAGCGAGGATCAAATAATTCCATCGCCTAATTATAGCCTGATTTTAGGCGATGGACGAAGAACCAGCTACGGCTAGTACCGTAACTTTCTGAATTTAAGGGATGGCAGGCAGGTTTTTAAGCACTTTGACCCTGCAAATTTAGAAAGCCGAGGTACTAGAATCTATACGAGGCTAAATGCCTGCTCATAGTTTGTGCCATTGAGTATAACGTTTACGTCGTTCACGGATAAATACATATGTGTAGCGAACGGCTATGACGTCAAGGAGGAAAAAAACTGCGAACAAGATATAGTACAGATTGCTATTGGGTGGTGTGAGTGCCGTCAGGCTGGGTATCTGAAACAGCACTGCCAGAATCATAGCTGCCATTTCCGTACCTATGAACGTGCCAATACTGGCGTACTCTGCCATGTTCTTGCTGATATTCTTCTTGCCATAATAAAGGTCAAGCATAAACTGTTCCCATTGTAGCGCAGCAAAGTGGGGTTCAATGTGGCGGCGGATATACTCTCCAATTTCGCCCGTGCGTACATCGTGGTGGCTCCAGGCAATGGCAAGACACAAGCCCAATGGTGGATAGAGTAGCAGGAAGATGGGCAAGGCAATATCTCCCGTCACAATGGCTGAAAAAAGACCCGCCCCGGCAACCGCTATCGTCAAAATTTGCTGGCGCATTCCCATACGTGCCAACACTTCGCTACGTAAAGCATTGAACTGGACTAGCAATTCCGATTTTTGAACTTTTGCTTGTAGACTGGCCTGATAGGCGGCTACTGCTTCATTGTGCGAAAATGCCAGGGGCAAAGCACAGGCTTCAGCCAGCAGAAACCATTTGATTTCTTTTACCTCTGCGGCCTGAGGCACAATTGCGCCGCTTCCTTCACCGACAAAGACGTTGACCACATTATGAATTATGTGTTCAGGAAAAATGTCGTCAAAACTCTTAAAGTAGGTAGGCTCAAAGGTAAGCCCCGTTTCTTCTTGAACTTCCCGAATGATGGCTGCTTCGATGGGTTCATTGTCATCTACATAGCCACCGGGTAAACACCAGTGGTCTTTGAATGGTTCAATCTGGCGTTTGGTTAAAAGAATCTCGGCTTGCCCACCTTTTTCACGGGTGATGATTGCGCCTACAGTTGCTTTTGGTGACTTGTACATACTCTGATTTCCTCAAAACCTGTAGATTAAAATGATCACTTACAGTTCTCTTTAAAGTACAGCAGTAGGAAGAACAGCAAAAAGGTGAGCAGACCTGACTAGTACCGTAACTTTCTGAATTTGAGGGATGACAGGTCGTGTTTTCAAGCACTTTGACCCGCAAATTTAGAAAGCAGAGGTACTAGTACACTGCCAAACAAATATTGATGAATAAAAGTGCGTCATATCTTGCTAAATATCGGCGTTTCATCCATTAATATGACATTGGTGCTGTACTAGGTGTTAATCATCCATCTCTAAACGGCCGTTTGCCACCGTCTCTTGAAACAACGCCACCGTCTGCACCACCCCATCTTGAAGCGAGGTGAACGGCATGGAACCAAAGGCCGCATGGAAGGGAGCTTCATCTATTTCTTCGGGAAAAGGTAGGGGGTTGTCGTCGTAACTAAGTTGGGCGTGAGGAACGGCCGTTTCAATCGCCGCCACCACCTCCGCCATCGTCGCCACCGTCCCCGGCAAATTAAACGCCCCTGCCCCGTTATAATCCAGCCGAGCGGCGCGGATAAAGGCGCGTGCCGTGTCCTGCGTGTAATTGTAGATGCAGCGACCGCCAAAGGAGATGTGATAGGAACGCCCTAGTGCCGCTGCCAGCATCGCCTGGGTTGGCGTTGAAGTCATGCCCTGATCTCGTCCCGGCCCATAAACGGTATAGGGGCGCAGCGTGACGCTGCGAATACCATAGTCGTTGTAATAAACGCGAGCCGTGGCTTCGTTGGCACTTTTGTAGGTACCATACAGGGTGCGCGGGCGGTGCGGGGCATCATTTGCCAGCGGGCCAGCCGGGTATTCGCCTTTTGGCCCATAGACGGCAATGCTGCTGGCATAAACAACATGGTTCAATCCCGCCAGCCGCGCCGCTTCAAAGACGTTGACCGTACCCACCACATTAACGCTGGCTCCCAGCACCGGGTTGGCTTTACAAAATGGCACTTGCAAGGCGGCTAGGTGAATGATGTGGGTAATGGCGTTGTCGGCGATAACGCGGGCAACGGTAGCACCATCGGTAATGTCCCCCTGAATGATTTTCACTCGCGCCAGTTGCTCGTCGTCAAGCAGCAGTTTGAGGCGGTGGGGGTTGGTGTGGAGGTCAAAAACGGCCGTTTTCACCCCCTCCTGCACCAGCTCCCGCACCACCCATGCTCCAATGCACCCAAACGCTCCCGTTACAAAAAACTTTTCTTGAGTCATCATCCCTATCCTGCTTCCAGCAAATAAGCTACCAGGGCATCTATATTTTCCCCCGTTAGCTGTTTGCCAAATGTGCCGGGCATCAAATTGTCAAAGCCCTCCACCAAATAATCCCCCGGCCGCAAAATGGAGGTGAGCAAATAAGTTTGAGCATCTTGGCCCGCCACGCGATTCCCGGCACGGCTGGCAACACCCGCCAGCGATGGCCCAACAATGATTGTGTCGGGGCTAAAGCTGTGGCAAGAGCCACATTCGCGGGTAAAAACCTGCTGTCCTTGTACCGCCTGGAGGCTGAGGGTGGGAGTGGGTGGAACGGCCGTTTCTGCCCCGCCACACCCGGCCAGCAGCAGCACAACCAGCCACCCCATCCAAAACCCATTACGGCCCATGACGATCCAGTACCGGTGCATAGTAACAGCGGCACCCGTCCGCATGGGAACAGCCCTCATGCGGCAGTTCCGGTACTTCGTCAAACGCATAAGCCCCTGCCGATGCTCGGCAAACCGGGCACGCATCCCGTGCGGACAAAATCCGCACCTTGGTGGCAATACCACCTTCGACAATTTTCTTCAATGCCGCTTTATTCTCCGCTAAAGTTGCCACAATTTACTCCTCGTATTGTAAGTTGCTCATTGCTGGTACAAGCCACTAACCACCAGCAATTCATTTGTAATAACGGCCGTTTTCGCCATTATTCTTCGTTCTCTATTTGTTTTGTTAGCGCAGGAAAATTTCCCGCCAAATTTTACGAACAAGCCCCCTTAGGGGCAAATAGGGGCAATTTTAACGCACATTGTATGGAATAGAAATGCCATATTTTTATACTGAAAGCCTGACCTTACTTTTGGAACACACATATGGACAACTTGGTTGGCAAGCAAATCGAACAATATCGTATTGAAGCATTAATCGGCAGCGGTGAAATCGGCACCGTCTATCGCGCCGTTGAC
>JAGQGA010000234.1 GCA_020432595.1 Anaerolineales bacterium
GCCGCTCATTCGGCGGGCGGTGCTGGTGGGTGCCGTTTTTGCCTTCACCGTCAGCATGGGGGAATTTGGGGCAACGCTCTTTATCGCCCGGCCGCAAACCCCCACCATGCCCGTCGCCATCTTCCGCTTCCTCAGCCAGCCGGGGGCACTCAACTACGGCCAAGCCCTCGCCATGAGCAGCCTGCTCATGCTCGTCTGTGCCGTCGGCTTTGTGTTCATTGAACGGTTTAAGGTGGGGGATGAAGGGGAGTTTTAATGGAAAACGATACCTATAGTGATGTCATTCCCCCACTTTTGTGAGGCCAGGCTCCGCGAATGCGGGAACCCATAACCCTCTCCACTGCAATGCCTCCCTTCCCTCAGTCTACCATCGCAACAATCCAACCCAACCAACCTGTCATTCCCGCGAACGCGGGAATCCATAACCCGCCCAATCTCAAGACTATCCCCTCATACAGTCCACCATCAACGCCATCAGTAGGGTTCTAAAAATCAAGCGCCAAGTCATCCCAATTTGGGTTGTCCTGCTCAATCAACTCAATCTTCCACTGCCGTCGCCACTTCTTCAACTGCTTCTCTCGGCTAATAGCTAACTGTACATCTTCAAATGCTTCACTATAAACCAGCTGATGGACACCATATTTTTGCGTAAACCCTTCGCTGATGCCATTTTTATGCTGCCAGACACGCCTAACCAGGTCATTTGTCATGCCAATATACAAAGTACCATTCTTTTTGCTCGCCATGATATAGACAAAGTAACGCTTCATCGCAGTTTTTTAATTTTGCTCCAAAAAGGTATTTAAAACGCAATGATACTGGATTCCTGCTTTCGCGGGAATGACACATGAGTATGGCTTACAAACTGTCATACCCGCGCACGCGGGTATCCATTTTGTCATCAGCTCCAGCGGCCGCCCCACTACCACGTCATACCCGCGCACGCGGGTATCCATTTGCCTCGTCAAACCAGTGCTGCCTCACGAAGCAACCGCCTGGTTGGATTCCCGCTTTCGCGGAAATGACACATGAGTATGGCTTACAAACTGTCATACCCGCGCACGCGGGTATCCATTTGCCTCGTCAAACCAGTGCTGCCTCACGAAACAACCGCCTAGTTGGATTCACGCTTTCGCGGGAATGACATTGGGCTGATTGTGGCCGTTAGCGTTCAGTTAACGGCCGTTCTGCTACCCTCCCCAGGAAATAATTGCCACCCGTTATACGTCAACCAGGTAGGTGAACACAATGTCCGAAACAAACCTGCGCCAAATGCGCGAAACGTTAAACCAAAAATTGAATAGCGAAGACCTCCACAACCTTTGCTTTGATCTGGGCATTGATTTTGAAAACTTGGCGGGCGAAGGAAAGGCTGGCAAAGTGCGCGAACTGGTCTATTACCTCAACCGGCGCAGCCAGCTAGGGCGGCTTCTTGAGTATCTCATGCAAACACGCCCCGATTGGGCCATTCGCTCCGCGCCATTCCCACTACCCAGCACCCCCACACCCCCAGCAAGTGCCGGGGGCGTGCTGGCGCAAGAACAACTGCGGCGGGTGCTGCGGCGAGGGCAGCTTACCCTCTTTGTGGGAGCAGACCTGCCATGCACCCTCACTGGGCAGCCCGACCGCCAAACGCTGGCCGACGGGCTGGCGCGATATGCGGGCATTCCCAGCGGCGGCACGCTGCCCGAAGTTGCCACGCTGGTGATGGAAAACGGCCGTCGTTACGAGTTCACCATGTATCTACGCGAAGCAATTGCCGCTGCTGGGCAGCAGCCGCAGCCAATTCACCGCGCCCTCGTGGGGCTGGTGCAGGAGCATCGGCTAGAAATGGTGTTCACCACCGCCACCGATGGCCTGCTCGAATCCGCCTTTTTGGATGAAGAGGTCATCATCAACAAGGTGATCAACGACAACGACCTAGGGGTACTGCTCCCCGATATGCCAACGTTGGTAAAGCTGTATGGCGACTGGCAGCAGCCCGCCAGCTTGGTTGTCACCAGCATTGACGAAAACCAGTTTGTGGCCGGCAATTTGCCCGGCAAACGTGACCTGCTTGACGAGCTACACCGCGCTTTACGGCGCAATGCGGTGCTGTTCGTGGGGGTAGATTTGGCACAAACGGCCGTTACCGCCCTCTTCGACAACACCATCGGCAGCAAATTCCAGCAGCCCGCCTTCGCCCTCTGCGCCCACCTCACCCCCACCGCCGCCGCTTCCTGGCACAGCAACCGGGGGCTGACAGTGCTGGATGAGGAGGTGGTGCCGTTTTTGCAGGGGCTTTTGGGATAGAGATTGGGGATTGGAGATTGGGGTGAATGTTCACCAATCTCCAATCTCTAATCTCCAATAACGCTTTAATACCATGACACATCTAATCGACCGCCTCACCAACCTCATCATCCGCGACGATGCCGTCTTTTTTGTCGGCGGCTGGCCGCTGGAGCAGCAGTTGGCGGCGGCGTTGGCGGCGGATATTGGTTATGGGCAGCCTGACGGCAGCTTAACGGCCGTTTCCCGCCACTACGAACTGCGCCACAACCGCACCGAACTCATCCGCAGCCTAAAAACCAGCCTGGCCGCGCTGGAACGCACCCCCCAGCCGCTGCTTGTGCCGCTGGTCAACACCCTCGCCCCCCACAGTAAGCTCGTCAGCACCCGCATTGACCGCACCCTCGATTTGGCACTGGCGCAAGCCGCCAAGCCATTCCGCCCCATCCGCGACGACGACGACGTGCCGTTTTTCTCCGAAGAACTGATCATGCTCGTCAAACTGTTTGGCGACACCGAGCAAGCCGACCATTTGCGGCTGACGCAGCGCGACCGCGAAAGCTTTTTGGGGCAGCTTTCCGCCGTGCGCGATGTGGTTCGCGCCTTTTTTGCCACCAAAACGCTCATTTTTGTCGGCTACGACGTGACCGACCCCGGCTTTGAGCAGCTTTTTTTGCGGATTAGCGACAGCGACCAGCACCGCTTCCGCCGCACCGCCTACGTCTTAGGCGCGGGCAACGTTTCGCCCGAACTGACCACCTATTGGCAGCAGCAGGGGGTGGAACTGGTAGCAGAACCGCTGGAGCCGTTTTTGCAGGCGTTGGCAACGGCCGTTTCCGCCCAACTCGCCCGCAGCGAACCCATCCCGCTTTACAACCCACTGGCCCCGCTGGCGCAGCCGCCAAAACCTGACCAACCGTACAAAGCACTCGACAGCTTTGGCTGGCAGGACGCAGCGATTTTTAACGGCCGTTCCGACCACGCCCAGCGGCTTGGCCGACGCATCTTGGCCCATCCGCTCACCGTCCTGTATGGCGAATCGGGCAGCGGCAAGACCAGCCTGCTGCAAGCCGGGGTGCTGCCCTGGCTGGCACAGCGCCACACCCTGCTCACCGTCGCCCAGCCCGCGCCACGACAGCCGTTGGCCGACACGCTCCGCGCCGCCCTGGTTGCCACCGCCGCCGCCACCGACCTCTCCCCCGCCCACGACGACGATTTGCCGACGCTGCTGGATCGCTGGGCGCGGGAATGCAACGCGCCCATTGTGGTAGCCATTGACCAGTTTGAGCAGCTTTTGCAAAACAGCAATGAGGCGGAGCGGGAAACGGCCGTTTCCCTCCTCCACCAGCTACACACCAACTCCGACCTCAACCTCAAGCTCGTTTTAAGCCTGCGCGAGGATTATTTGGGGCGGCTAGAAAGCCTCGGCAGCCGCTTCCCCAACCTGCTCGATGTCACCTTCCGGCTGGAGCGGCTGGGCAGCGATGCCGCCCGCGATGCCATCATCCAGCCCGCCGCCGCCTTTGGCGTGGCCTGGGAACCCCGTTTGGTCACGGATTTGCTGCGCGATTTGGGCGATGCAAACGGCATCAACCCGCCCCAGCTTCAGGTCGTGTGTGCCGAACTGTATGAACAGGCGCAAAAGCAGGCGGCAGCAGCAGGGCAGCCATTGGCGCAAATCAGCTACGACGATTTTGCCGCGCTGGGCGGCACGGTCAATATTTTGGGTGGCTACATTGACAAAAGCGTGAACGGGCTGGCGAAAGCGGAACGGCCGTTAGCGCGGCTCTTGCTGGGGGCGTTGGTCAGCAGCAGCGGCGTGAAGCAGCGGCTGCCGCTGGCCGAACTGCTGCGGGTAACGGGGGTGGATGAAGAAACGGCCGTTTCCATCCTGCAGCGGCTAGTGCAAAAGCAGTTGGTGCGCCGCTATCGGCAGGGCAAGCTGGTGGCGTATGAGCTGACCCACGACTATTTGGTGCTGCGGATTTTGGCCTGGCTGGGCGACAGCTTTTGGAAGCAGCAGCAGGTGCGCGAAATTTTGCGCCAGGGGGTAGACGAATGGCAACGGCGACAGCGGCTGCTGGCTCCCGGCGATGTGGAATTGGCAGCGGCGCAAACGGCCATCCACACCACGTTCACCCAGGACGAACTGACGCTGCTCTTTGCCAGCGCGGTGGGGTATGGGGAGGAAGCTGATGTTTGGGCTGCCCACCTCACCCCCGCCCAACAAGCGGCCACACTGACGCAGCTTCTCGACCACGCCGACGTCGGGGTGCGTTCGGCGGCAGCGGCGGCGATTGCCCCGCACGTTAATGAGGCGATTGGGGCGAAACTGGTGCAGTTGGTGCTGCATGATGCGGCGGCGGGAGAAACGGCCGTTTCGACTTTAGCCGCCATGAATTGCCCCACCGCCGTGGCCGAACTGGTGGCGGCGGCGGAAGGGGGGAACGGGCAGGCGGTGGCGGCATTGGCGGAGGTGCGGGATAAACGGCCGTTACCCCTTCCCACCGCCCTGCGTCGCCCCATTTTGCGGTTGGTAGGCTGGCGACGGTGGCAGCGGCACAAGCAGGAGATTTTTAACGCCACCGTGCGCGGGGCGATCAGCGGCTTCCTCGGCTTTGGGCTGGGGTTAGGGCTGGTGCTGACCTTTGGCCTTGCCACAATCCGCCCCAGCAACCTGGCAGCAACCATTCAGCTTCTGGGTGCGGCGCTCTTTTTTGGCGGCATCTTTGGGTTATTGGCTCCCACGCTGGGAGCGTTTGTCCACACGCTGCTGCTGCGGCTGCTGGATGGCCGCCGCTGGTTGATTGCCGGGATGGTGGCAGTGGTAACGGCCGTTTGTCAATCTGCCACCTTCCTCTTCTTCAGCAACAGCCTAGGAAGTCCAGACCGACTCAACTTGCTGTTGGCTGGCTGTTTGATTGGTGGCCTGACCGGTTTTGCCGCTTCTGCCCCACTGCGCTGGCCGTCGCCTGGGCAACTGCTGCTCACTATGCTGCTTTGCCTGCTGGCATTCTGGAGCGTTCGTACGGCCGGCTGGGCATTCTTTGTCGGTCTGGGTTGGCTGCTGCTGTTAGGTGGCATGACCGGGTTGGGCTTTTTTGCCGCCTTCAACCCGCTACCCAAATGGCAACCAAAATAAGTTTGGCATGGTCTACGCCACAGCCTGCGTAGGGGCGGGACGGCGCGGATAGGCGCGAGGTGAACTGGTAACATCATCCACCGCGCCGTCTCGCCCTTGTGCCACCCGCCTAGACCATAGATGGGTGGGGAGAGGGCGAGACGACCGGGAGACAAGGCCAACGGATGGCACGCACCAATCCCGGTCATCCCGCCCCTACCTTTGTATTGGAGGTATTAGAGATGAAGCAATTGTCTCATTGGAAACTGTCTGTCTTTGGATTCCTATTTCGCAACTATCCAGATGTTATTCCCGCTTTCGTGGGTATGACAACTACTTTGGTCGCTACTTGTATCGTAGCAATCACGCTAGGGGCGTGTACACCGCTTATTGCAGAAGAAAGCCCAACACCAACGCCCCATGCCACACCGGTGGCGCTGGCTGGTGCCAGCGAAAACCGGGTGACAAAATTTGACCGTTTTGACCGCGAAGCAGAAATGCCTGCGCCGGAAACGGCCGATTTATTTGTGGGCGAAGGGATTGCTGTGGATGAGCAGGGCAAGGCGCGGCTGACCTTTTTGCAGGATTTGCTGACGGTGGAGGTGCTGCGGCAAGGGGAACTGCACGTCAAGGAAACGTCGTTGACGGGCAACGAAACGCTGTTGACGCTGTACCAGGGGGCTGGCGTGCTGTTCAACAACTTTGATTCCAGCAAGGCGATTGGGGCACGGCTGGATGTGGACACCGACTTTTCGCGGGTGACGGTGCGCGGCACCCAGTTTTTGGTCATCCGTGAGGCACATACGCCGCTGGAATGGATTGTGGTGTTGGAAGGGCACGAGAATGACGTGCTGGTGACGGCCAATGGAACAACAACGGCCGTTTCTACCAACCAAGCGGTTTGGGTGGCTCCGATTGGGCCGCCGGGCTCGGTGATTGCCGTAGATGGCGCGACGGTGCAGGCATGGTTGAACGCGGTTCGCAATGGCGACCCGGTGGCGGAAATTGGCGAGGTGGTCTGGGCGCGGGCGACGGGGGAGGTGACGGCCGATTTGCCCGACCCACTGCCGATTGACGCGCCGTTTATGTATGGCGACGTTGAGATTCGGCTGGATCCGCGTGGTCGGTATGAACGGGTGGATTGCAACAGCGACGGGCGGGCAGATATTTGGCTGGCAAACGGCCGTTTATTGCTCGACCTGCGCCAAATTCAAAACCGGGTGCGGGATGTGCAGGTGATGGTGCGGAATGATGGGGCGGCAGGAACGGCCGTTTTCACCGGCTTCAACCCCGAAGGGCGCGTTCGTCCCATTGCCCAAACGCGAGCCGCACAGGGCAGCGGGGCACTGGAAACATTGGTGCTGGCTTCACAAGAGCAGCCTTTCCACTTTGCCGATTTGGAAATGGCAAGCGGCTGCTTCCTGGGGCTGGATTTAACGCCCACGCAAGATGACATTGTGGCGCTGCCTGTGGCAACGACCGCTGCCGCTGGTTTGGTTGAAGAGCCAACAGCCCCCAGCACACCCACGTTTACCCCTAAGCCAACGGCACAAACACGGCCGTTTGCTGGCTGCGTGGTGGTGCCGCCATCGGGCTGGGTGCCGTATACGGTGCAGCCGGGCAACACGCTGTTTAGTTTGGCCGGGCGCACGGCGGCGGGGGTGGCGCAGGTGAAGCAGGTCAACTGTTTGACGGGTGATGCGCTTCAGGTGGGGCAGCAGCTTTGGCTGCCGCAGTTGCCGCCGCAGATAACACCACCCACGCCAACGTTTACGCCTACACCATCGCCCACGCCATCGCCATCACCCACGCCGACGGACACACCGGAAGGGTTGCTGCCGCCTACACTGCTCACGCCGCTGTCGGATGCGGCCTTTGTTTGTGGGCCAAACCAGGAGGTCATGGAGGTAATGCTGGCGTGGCAGCCAAATAATGCCGCCAACCTGATTGCCAACTATGAGCTAAAACTGGCTCCCTTTGGCCCTAAGGGACTCGCCTACACACCGTCGTTTGTGCAAACAGCCCAGACCAGCTATACGCTGCCGGTTCCCTGCACGGTAGAACGGGTGGAATGGCAAGTCCGCGCCATGAGCATCAATGAAGCGTGGAGTGAGTGGTCGGAACAACGGCCGTTTACGCTAACCCACGATATTTCTCCACCTACAATCCCACAGCCCGTTTCGCCAAATGGGGAGGCGATTGGGTGTGAAGCGGGTGGTGAGGCAACGGTGCGGTTTGTGTGGGAAACGGCCGTTGATCAATCCCCCATTGACCGCTACACCGTGATCATCACCCCTGGCAATGTGGGCATTGGGCAAACCAGCCGCAGCCAAACCATCCCCGGCAGCCAAACTGAACTTCTGTGGTCGTTACCCTGTGTTAGTAGCAGCTATGGCTGGGCCGTACAGGCGACTGATGTTTTTGAGCAAAGCAGCGACATCAGCCCAATCATGCCCTTCACCGTTCGCGCTGTTGACACCACGCCACCACCAGCACCGCAAATGCTTTCGCCCGGTAGCCTAACGCTTGAGACCCCAAGCACTGCCGTCTGCCCGCCAACGCTGA
>JAGQGA010000235.1 GCA_020432595.1 Anaerolineales bacterium
ACCCTTCCCCAATTCACTGCCGATCTTGGTAATCCGACCAACACCAAAGACAAGTAAAACAATGACCAAAACGATTAACAATTCAGGCAGACCTATTGTACCCATGTTCTTCTCTCCAAAAATCTACAAATTTTAATCTTAAGACGATTATAACAGATAATCCCCAATTTTCCGCAAAACTTGGTAGATTCTAACGCGAAACCGCATCGGTTGGGCAAGCAATCACCACGTCCTCATAAAGCATAAACCAATCGGCCAAGGTGTGGTACCGATCACGAGGCGTGCGAATTTGCCCAATATCCAGCTTTTCAACCTCGCTCCGCACGGCATAGGTGTGGACATGCTGATAAAGCGAGAAAGCGGGTAAATCATTGTCAAACAGGCGCAAGAAAGTGTCATAAAACGGCCGTCTTTCAGCCACACTCCAAAGCTGCCGCGCACTCTCCAGCGACTCACTGGCACGACGGTTGTTCCAGCCAGCATAGTTTTGCCCACGCACCATCGCCTCCTGACTCCAAAAATCATACAAGTCGGGGTCGCCACCCGGCACCACATCAAACAAAGCCACATCAAAGGCTCGTTCAGCCAGCACCGACCGCAACGAGGCAACATCCGGCAAGAGTGTTAGCTCGACACCCACGCCAATCTCTGACCATTGTCGCGCAACTTCGGCGGCAATAGGCTGTTGTTGCTCCAACGCAGCCAACCGTAATTGCAGCAGCGCACCCTCTTTTTGCCGAGGCCCGCCATCTGCTAACAAAACCCATCCCTGTATTTCAAGCTGGGAAACGGCCGTTTCCCGATCCCCATCCCCATACTGTGTCAGCAAATCTGGCTGATACGCCCAAGACGAGGGCAAATAAGGCCCTTCAAAGACAATCCCCTGCCCTTGCAGCACCCGATCCACCAGCAGATCGCGGTTTAGCCCCACCGCCAACGACCGCCGCATCTCCACCGTGTTCACTCCCCCTTGGGCGCTATTAGTCACATTAAACAGCAGCGTCGTATACCGCTCATCACGCGCCGTAAACAGTCGCGCTTGCGGCAGTGCCGCCATCTCCGGCAAGGCCGAATCGGGCAAATGGTTCACTGCTTGCAGCGTCCCGGCGGCAAAATCGGCCAACATAGTGGCCTCATCGGGGTAAAAGCGGTAATCAATGGCATCCAACTGCACCCCTTGCGGCCAAACGGCCGGGCTGGGCAACAGACGCAAACGGCCGTTTTCTCGCCAGGAAACCGTTTCATCCACGCGCAGCGGCCCCGTACCTACGGGCGCATTGTTAAAGGGGTGGTTTGGCAGAGAAACGGCCGTTACCCCTTGCAGCAAATGAGCGGGCAGCAGCCCCCGCGTTGTCGCCGCCAAAAACGGCGCATACGGCTCCGACAGCACAAACTCCACCGTCACCGCGTCAATTTGGTTAATGGTCACCGACTGCCACAGCGTCTTCAAATCAGGCGAACCAGAAAATGCCTCATCCTGCATCAAGCTATAAGTATAAACCACATCAACGGCCGTTACCGGCTCCCCATCATGCCACTGCTTCCCCTCAAACAACGTAAACCGTACCGTCCTGCCGTCCTCTCCCACCACCCAACTGCCCAAATCGGGTACAAGCTGCCCCGATGCATCGTACCGCGTCAGCCCATCAAATAGCAGTGCCGAAATCTCGCGGTCAACTGGATTGCCATCGCTTAGCAACGGATTCAGATAGCGAGGCACTCCTACAAACCCCTCTGCAAACACCCCACCCCGCACCGGTACCTGAGCCTGACAAACAGCAGATCCCGGAGCCACCTCGCCCGGAACCACCGTGCCCGAAGCCACCTCCCTCGGCACGGTCAATGACAGCAGCGACAGCACCAGAGCAAAACCCAACACCGCCAGCAAAATCTGCCAACGAAGATTCACTTTCATATAAAACGGTTAATCCCGATGATCAAACAAAGCCAGTAGCACCTCTTACAAGATGCTGCTGGCTTTGTCCCCGACAAAAGCAAACGGCTGCCTTTGCCCAGCGTATTCAACTAAACAACCTGCCCCCAAGCCAAAAACGCCATCAATGTGACAATAAAGAAAATAATTCCGGTAGCAATCGTAATGCGGTGCAGCGTTGCTTCCACCCCACGCCGCGTGCGGAAACTACCGCTTTCGCCACTACCACCCAAAAAGCCACCCAAATCGGCTCCCTTGGTTTGGATCAACACCAGAATCGTCAACGTAATTCCCAAAATAATCTCAGCTACACTTAGGTACGGAGCCCACGGTTGAAAGTTCATAGCCGTTTCAATTCCTTTTCAAAAATTAATCTATTCAGCAACAGCATCATTGCAGAAAAATTCATTGTAAGCTATAAAGCAAGTTAAAAAACGTATTTTTTGCTTCCAAATTAGTCATTATAGCAGGTAATATGTCTTGCGTCGAATTCGGGCACCATTGCCCGCACATAACCATGTGGTAAACTACACGCAGTTGTCAAGGACAACCTAAAATTAAACGTTAGCAGGCATTCCGTGATAGAAATCAACAGCGTCACCAAATCGTACTATTCGCTGACCGCACTCGATAACATTACTCTCAAAATTCCCCGTGGCGCAGTCCTGGGGCTGCTTGGCCCCAATGGTGCTGGCAAATCCACCCTTCTCAAACTGATTGCCGGGTTTCTTAAACCAGACAAAGGTATTATCAAACCACTGGGACGCGGGTGGCCGGTAATTGGCTACAAACCAGAACGGCTTCTTTTCCCAAACCATCTCACCATTACACAGTATATGGAAACAGTTGCCGGGGTCAGCAATATTCCCTCCGAAGCCAGCGAAAAGGCAATTTACGACAGTCTGGCACAAGTAAATTTGGTCAATGAGGCCAACAGAAAAATTGGCGGGCTTTCACGTGGGATGCGGCAACGGTTGGGGTTGGCGCAGTCACTGCTGGGAGACCCGCCGCTGCTGCTGCTTGACGAGCCATCGAATGGGCTTGACCCAACCGGGCAGGATGAGATGCGTCACTACATTCAGGCATTGCATCAGGCGGGTAAAACCATTGTCATTAGTTCCCACCTGCTTTATGAGATTACGCAGGTTTGCACCCAGCTTATTATTTTGAATGAGGGACACATTCATTACCAAAACAGCATGTCAGAAGCATTGGCACTGCGCCCTTATGCCCTAATTCGCACGAATAATGATCTGGCTCCTGTGCGGGAGATGCTGCAAACGCTGCATCCCAGCATCCAAATTCAAAAAGACAGCCTAATTCTGCAAAATGAGGCGATTGAACTGCGCCGCCATATTTTGACCATGCTGCTCAATTTGGGGTATGACGTGGTGCATGTGGAGCAAAAACGGGTGACTTTGTCGGAAATTTATGCGGAGGCGATTCGATGAAACAGCGGGTATTGACAATGACGCGCTATTTGCTGCGAAGTTTGGCACTGTCATGGACAGGGATTATCTATTTGCTGCTCACGCTGGTCTATTGGCTTGTTTTCTTCCCGCCTCAGCAAAAAACGCCGGATAGTGATAACTATATTGTGATTATTGGCGTGTTTGGACCGGCGATGACGTTTTTAGTAGCTCTTTCGCTGACGACATTGGCAAATCAGGCGTACAATTATCCGCTGGTGGTACGGTTGGCAAGTCGAGTAGAGTATTTAACGGCCGTTCTCCTCGCCGCCCTCCTCTTCTCCACCACCCTCCAGCTTCTTCTCGCTGTTCTCGCTCTCATCAGCGGCCCTGATCTCACATTAAGCCACATTGCCGAAATTCCCCCCATCTGGCTTGCCCCCAACATCCTGGCCGCCGTTCTCGCCATGCACGCCTCAGATTTTGTGACGGCCGGCTGGTCTCGCGTCTACATCTTCGGCGTTCTCGCCATTTTCCTGCTGGGGCAAAGCAGCGGTAACTCCGTTAGCGGCTGGTTTGCCAACGCCCTAGAAAACATTGGCGAAATTTTTTGGCAGCAAAACTGGGTTTTTCTGGGCAACCAATTTACCAAAATCGCCGACTGGCTCACAGGCGACGGTACCAATAAGTTGGGAGGACTGTTTGGCTTTGTCTTCTGGCCGTTCCGCGCCATGGTTGAAGCCGTTTCACGCGGCTTCTTCACCCCCTCCGAAGCCCTAGCCCCCGCCATTATCCTGCTCTATGCCACCATCCTTTTCCTGCTGGCAGCCGACTTTTTTGCCACCAAAGATCTGTCACTGATTGAGTAGCCGAGGATTGGCTCCCCTCGGCTACAGGCAAGCCTTAATCATCCTCATCCTCTTCATCCCAATTCGGAAAATACAAATTGTTTAGCGTCACAATCAGCCGTTCCGCCTCTGGCCGCCCCAACGAACGCCCAAACTCCGTGCGGAACTGCCCATAGTGAAAAGCCGGTGTACGCCGTTCTTCCAAATAGAAAAACGGGCTAACGTGCGCCATGTCGTAAAAGTCTGTTGTCCCCAGCAGTGACACCGGGCGGCGAATAATGAGCGATTCCTTATTGATAAACAGAATCTCCCGATTTGCCAGCAGTGCCATCCACGGCTGCCACACCGCCCGCCGCCCCAAGCGATAAAGAATAAACAGCAAAATCAGGAGCATAGTTGTAAAGACAAAAGCATACCGCTCCCCTGACAGTGCCGCTTCGCGTATCATAAACATAATACCGCCCGCCAGCATCACTAGCCAAGCCAGCACCATGACGGTGTAGAGTACCACCAAAAACCAGTTTCGCTTAACCGGCAGCACAACTTTTAGACGCTCTGGCGTCTGCTCAAAATGAACATTGCTAATCATTGGTAACATGCCGCTAATTTTAGGCGATTCCAGCAAAAAAACACGGTCAACTTCCAAGCGGCACAGTTTTCGGCTACAATCCCGCCCTATGCGCCGCACAAAGCATTTGCTGCAATCATCTATTCTTGTCATCCTCTTTTTTGGCCTGGGCAAACTCACGGGGCTGGTTCGCACACGCCTGGTTAGCGTTACGTTTGGCACAGGCACTGCATTTGACGCCTTTACGGCTGCCAATCAGCTCCCCGAAGTCTTTTTTATCGTTATTGCCGGTGGCTCGCTGGCAGCGGCGTTTATTCCTGTTTATTCGGCTTATCTTCACGACAAAGGTCAGCAGGCCGCTATGCGGCTGGCAAATACGGTGCTAACGCTGGTCATTGTCATCTTGGGCTTGCTTTCGGCCACGGGGGCACTGTTTGCACCGTGGCTAACGCGCACCATTTTGGTGCCACATTTTGACCCGGCAACGCAGGCATTAACGGCCGTTATCATGCGCGTCATCCTCATCCAAACCACCATCTTTGGCATCAGTGGTGTCCTAAGCAGCGTCCTAAACGCACACCAGCATTTCGCCCTGCCCGCTCTGGCACCCATCGCCCTTGACATTGGTTACTGGCTTGGTCTCATTTTCCTGGTGCCATCGCAGGGGATTTTAGGGTTAGCATGGGGCACCGTCATCGGGGCCGTGCTGCATGTTGCCATTCAACTGCCCGCCCTGCTGCGCTATCGCTACCGCTACTGGCCAACGCTCAACCTGCGGCTGGAGGGCATGGGCGAAATTATGCGGCTGATGGGGCCGCGTATCGTGACGCTGGGCGTAATCCAACTCTCAGACCTTTACATTGTGCGGCTGGCATCGGCCTTGCCACCCGGCTCCACCTCAGGCTACTTTTACGGCTTTGCCCTGATGCAGTTGCCAGAGACGCTCTTTGGCACGGCCATTGCCCTGGTGGTCTTTCCCACGCTGGCAGAGCTGTTTAATGAAGGAGATGTGGTGGGGTTAAAACAAACGGCCGTTAACACCCTCAGCATCATCTGGACACTGACCATCCCCTGCGCCGCCGGGCTGGTGCTGCTCGGCCAACCGGCCGTCTCTTTTCTGCTTGAAGGGGGCAATTTTACCGCCCAATCCACGCGCCTCGTCTACAGCATCCTCGTTGTATTCAGCATTCGCATTGTCAGCGAAGCCACCCTGGAAGTTGTTGCCCGACTCTTTTACGCTCGGCACAACACCCGCATACCCATGTTTGCCTATCTCGGCTGGCTCGCCGTCACCGTTTTCCTAGCCTACCTCTTTGTTGACGATTGGGGCGTTGCTGGATTAGCACTCGCCACTACCGTCGCCTTCACCCTCCTCTCCGCCGTGCTGTTCTGGCTCAATCACCGCGCTCTGGGCGAACTGTGGAACCGTCAACTTGGCCTCAGTGCCGTTCGTGCCATTCTCGCTACGGTCGGCATGTCGCTGGTCATCGTTGCCATCAGTCAATTTGTCACCTCCCCCCTTCTCTTCCTCGCCGCTGGTATAGCTAGTGGCATTCTCAGCTACCTGCTGCTGAACCTGCTACTTGGTGGCCAAGAGATTCGCTATCTCATTACTCTGCTGAAACGGCAGTAACCAGAGCAACACTAAAAACATTGAACAATTGTTCAAAAATTCACGCTCGGTGTTGACTTTGAAGAACAAACGTGCTACAATTTGTTCTATCTTACCCAAACAAACAGATTCAGTAGATGCTCCCTTTGCCAAGCGACCGGCACAAAACGGCCGTTTTTGCTTGCTGCTTTGTGGTGCAAACAGTAGGAGAAACAACCATGGCAAGTAAATCATCGGATAACGGCCGTTTAGCAACCCTTGAAAAAACCCTAGACACCATCACCAAACGATATGGCGAAGGCACCATCATGCGTTTAGGCGAAGCCACAAACCTCAACATCGAATCCATCCCCACCGGTGCCCTCTCCCTCGACATCGCCCTGGGTATTGGCGGCGTGCCGCGTGGCCGCATCATCGAAATCTACGGCCCCGAATCATCCGGTAAAACCACCCTTTGCCAGCACATCATCGCCGAAGCGCAAAAACGGGGTGGCGTGTGCGCCTTTATTGACATGGAACATGCCCTTGACCCCACTTATGCGGCTCGCTGCGGCGTAGACATCAACAACCTCTATATCTCCCAACCCGACACCGGTGAACAAGCACTCGAAATTGCTGATGCGCTTATTCGCTCTGGCACCATGGATGTGGTCGTTGTAGACTCCGTAGCCGCCCTTGTGCCCCGCGCTGAAATCGAAGGCGACATGGGTGACTCCCACGTCGGTTTGCAAGCTCGCCTCATGTCGCAAGCACTTCGCAAATTGGCTGGTGCCATCAAGCAAACCAACACCGTCGTCATCTTCACCAATCAACTCCGCATGAAAATCGGCGTAATGTTTGGCAACCCTGAAACCACCACTGGCGGCAACGCACTCAAATTTTATGCCTCAGTCCGCCTCGATATCCGCCGCATTCAATCTATCAAAGCCGGTGGCGACATCATTGGTAACCGTACCCGTGTTAAGGTCAAGAAAAACAAGGTTGCACCACCTTTCTTGGAGTGCGAATTCGACATCATGTACAACGAGGGTATTTCCTTCTCTGGCGATTTGCTCGACCTGGCAACTGAGTATGAAATCGTTTCCAAACGAGGCGCCTATTTCCGCTATGGCGAAACCATGCTTGGACAGGGGCGGGAAAATGCCAAGCTGTTCCTCATGGAAAATCCGGCCATGATGGACGAACTGGAATACCTTGTACGTAAAACAGCCGGCCTACCGATTGGTGAATTTGAGGCAGTGGGCGCAGAAACGGCCGTTGAAGAAGCTTTCTAACAACTAAACCACACTAACCCACCAAACCCACCAAATAGCGGCATCCTCCAGCTATTTGGTGGGTCTTTTTTTGCAAACTCATTTGTGAAAAGTAGCGCAAAAGGGTTGACAGCCCCTATGGGCTTGCTATAATAATAAATTGTCTTTAGGAGTTATATTAGTGTTCTGCCCCCATACAAGTGTTGACAACTTATCTCATAAAGAGCGCGGAGCGCAGACACCACAAATCCCTGCGTAGGAGAAAGTTGTGATGAGTGAAGAGTTAATCGAACAAGAAGCCA
>JAGQGA010000236.1 GCA_020432595.1 Anaerolineales bacterium
CAACAGTTAATGAACGCTTATCTGGTCGCCTTTTTTGACCAAACGCTCAAAGGCCAACCCTCTGACCTGCTTAATCGTTCCGATTCGCCTTATCCAGAGGTAGATTTTGCAAAAAACAAGTGATTGGAGATTGGAGATTAAAGTTCAATTATTTCCAATCTCTATTCAACCAAAACGGCCGTTTTCTCCCCCACCACTCGCCGCAATTCCGCCAATGACAGCCGCAGTAGCGCATCCAGGTCGCCGCCGCCGCCGTAAATGTCTCCCATTAGGGTTAGCACTTCGTCTTCTAGCACCGTTGTTAATGGCTGCATATGGCCGAAGGGGGGAACGGAGCCAGGGATGTAGCCAGTAACGGCCGTTACCTTTTCCCCCAACGCCACCCGCACCCGCCGCCGCGCCAGCCCCAAATAATCGGCCAGCAGCTTGCTGCTAATTTTTGCCAGTCCACTGGCAACCACCAGCACTGGCTCCCCATCCGCCATAAACAGCACTGACTTGATGATTTGCGCTGGAGCCACCCTTAGTGCCGCCGCTGCATCCAGTACCGTTGGCGTAGGCACGCCTGGCCACACCAGCGTCGCCGCAATCATTTCCGCTGCAATAAACCGTTCTAAATCGTTTGACGTTAACATACGGGTATAATAGCAAAATCATGGCAAATGGGCTGATAGGAACAAGGACAATAGAGATTGGGGATTGGAGATTCGCTCAATCGCCAAATTCTCATTCCTAAGGGTTGAGGCGAATAGGATGTTACATAAACGGCCGTTAGGCTGGAGCAGTATTGCATTAGGGTTTTTGGCGTTGCTGTTATCCGGTGGGGTGCTGCTGGTGCAGCGGTGGGGTGGGCTGGCGCAATACGCCATTCCCTTTTTTGTTGTTGCCACCCTCCCCTTTTTTCTGGCCTTGCTTGGCTTCATCATGGGCAGCACCGCCCTTTTTGCCCGCGAGCCAGGGCGATTAACGGCCGTTTCCGGTCTCACCCTCTCCCTTCTCACCCTCTGCTTTACCCTCTACACCCTCAGCCTTATTTTGCCAAAATAGTAGAGGGTGTGGGGAGTGGAGATTAAAAGATTGGAAGACTATACTGAACACGGTCATAGATTGATATTTTGCAGAAGAGATTAGTACTTAGCGATGAAATTCTTGTACGTAAAATGAGGAGCGACACAGAGTTACACGGAGATAGGAGAGAGTTTCACAGAGAAAGCGAGATCAAACCTCATTTATCCTCTGTGCCTCTCTGTGTCTTCTCTGTGAGCCTCTGTGTAACGTTTTTGGTTCTGGCTTGTCCAGGTTATGAGAGTCTCTCATTTCCCCCACCCCCGCACCGTCCCATCATTCGAGCCGGAGATAAAAAAGGTACCGTCGGGGGCGAACTGAACGGCCGTTACCGCTGTTTTATGCCCCGTCAATTGTGCCAACTGCTGCCCTGTCGCCACATCCCACAGCCGCAGCGATGCATCCGCCGAACCAGAGAGCAACTGTTGGCCGTTGGGCGAGCGAGCCAGGGTGCGGACGGCTCCCGTGTGGCCGATGAGGGTTTGGGATAAACGGCCGTTTTGCCCATCCAGCAGCACAATCTCCCCATTTGCCAGCCCTGCCGCCACCCAATCTGGCCCCAGCAGCACGCTCTGGACGGCATTGTCTGGCTGTGTGGTTTCCCACAGCAGCGTGGGCGTAGCCAGCTCCCAAAGCTGCACCGTGCCATCATTTAGCCCCAAAACTACCCGCGACCCATCGGCGGCAAACGCAGCCTGGTTAAGGATGCGCCCGGCCTGCGGCAGCAGTTCCATCGCTTGTCCATCCGCCACCGACCAGCGCCACACTTCTCCATTCACCGTCGCCGAGAGGAGAGCCGCGCCGTCGGCGGTAAAAGCCACACTGTGGATGGTGCTGCCATGCCCTACCAGCGTTTGCACAACCATCCCCGTTGCCCAATCCTGCACCTCAATCGTGCGGCTTTCCCCGGCGGTGGCAAGCTGCGTGCCGTCGGGACTAAAGGCCAGCCCCACAATTGCCCCGCTTGCCCCGCGCCAATGGGTCAACTCGCGTTGGTCGGCTGTTGTCCACAGCCGCACCGAGCCATCGGCAAAGCCAGCCGCCACCGTGCCGCCATCGGGCGAAAGTGCCATACTGCTAACCGGGCTGCTGTAATCGGCCAACGTTCGGATGGGTTCCCCGGTGCTGGCTTGCCAAAAGCCAGTGGTTCCGCTGGCGGTGCGGGCGGCGATGAGCGTGTTGCTGCTGGTGAATGCCAAATCAAGGATGCTGCCCTGGGCTAAATCTACGCTGCGTTTTTTTTTGAAAAACGGCCGTTTCCCCCCGCGTCCAGCTCCCAAAATAGCACGACCCCATCATCCCCGCCAGCCGCCACCGTCTCGCCATCGTTGCTAAAAGTGACAGCCATTACTGCCGTCTTGTGGTCAGCCAAAATCCCCTTCAATTCACCGCTGGCAACATCCCAAACAAAGACAGCTTTGTCCGCTGCCCCAGAAGCCAGCCGCGTCCCGTCGGGGCTAAAAGCCAGTGCCAGCACTGGCTTGGTGTGCTGTTGCAGTTGCTGCGCCTCGCCACTTTCTAGCGACCACAGCCAAATGTTGGAATCCTGCGAGGCGGCTGCCAAAAGCTGGCTATCGGGGGAGAAAAGCAGTTGGGTAACACGGTCTTGCGCGTCGTGAAGCAGCCACAGCTCTTCCCCGGTTTCTCTGTCCCACACCCGCACCGTTTTGTCGGAGGAGGCAGCGGCCAGCAAACGGCCGTTTGCCGCCACCGCCAACGCTTCAATTGTCCCCGTGTGGCCGCTAAAACTTTGTACCAGCTCCCCATCCGCCAGCCGCCACAGCCGCACCACCCCATCTGACGACCCCGTGGCGACCATTTCGCCATCGGGTGTAAACGCTACCTGCCATGTCAGCGACGGCATGTCCAGAACATGAAGCGTCTCCAGCGTGTCTGCGGCAAAAATTGTTACTCCCAAGGCCGAGCTAACGGCAAGTTTGTCCCCAGCCAAACTCAATGCCATGTCGCTGCTGGCTCCCGCTCCCCAAGCCCAGCCTGAGGGCGTGGGGGTGGGGGAAGGCATGGCGGTGGGTGGTGGGGTGTTGGGCGTGGGGGATGGGACGCTGGTGGGGAGAATGGTAGCAGTGGCGGCTGGCGTGTTGGTTGGGGTGACAGAAACGGCCGTTTCTATCACCTGCCCCGCCGCCAACGGCAGCAAATTTTGATCCCGCGTTAATTCGATGTAGACAAGCATGACGGCCATCAAAATTGCCAGCAGAATAAACAGTCCCCAGGTAAGGGGGCTGGTATCAGGATATTTTTTCTTGGGATCGTGTAACATATGGGCCGGTTTTATCCAAAATGAATCTTTACAACAGACTATGCCTTGCTGCTTTCATCTTAGCTTATGATTGTTATAATGACTGTGACTTTTGCGTGAGATTTAGTGAAAAATAACCGACGATGGACAGTAGCTTGGTTCCGTCGTTGTTTGTCCGTCACAACTATTTATGACCCTATTAAACCAACAAAACGGCCGTATTCTCCTCATCACCACCCCCCACACTTACCGCACCGAAGCGTTCACCGCTGCCGCCAACCGGCTGGGGATTGACATTGAGCAGGCCATTGACCTGCCGCCAGAGCTAACCGCCGATTGGCAGGTGCCATTGGGGGTGGATTTTCGGAATTTGGCGGGGGCGACGGATGTGATTGTGGATTATGCGCGAAAACGGCCGTTTTCTGCCATTCTTGCCGTAGACGACAGCGGCACGCTGCTGGCCGCCCGCGCCAGTGCCGCCCTGCACTTGCCCCACAATGACCCTGACTCCGCCCTGGCCGCCCGCGACAAGCACAAAATGCGCCAAATGCTCAGCGGCGCGGGCATCAACGCCCCTCGCTTCCAGCTTTTCCACACCAGCGACGACCCCCACGCCATCGCTGCCCAGGTCGGCTACCCCTGTGTCGTGAAACCGACCACCCTCTCTGGCAGTCGCGGCGTGATTCGCGCCAACAACCCCGCCGAACTGGTGTCGGCGGTGCAGCGTTTGGCGTGGCTCATTGCCCCGGCTGGCGCACCGGCGCAGCCGTTTTTGGTGGAGGCATACATTCCAGGGATTGAGGTGGCGTTGGAGGGGATGCTGGATAACGGCCGTTTAACCATCCTCGCTCTCTTTGACAAACCCGACCCCCTCGAAGGCCCCTTTTTCGAGGAAACCATCTACGTTACCCCGTCTCGCCTGCCCGAAGCCACCCAGCACGCCATTGCCGACTGCACCGACAAAGCTGCACGCGCCCTCGGCCTCCGCACCGGCCCCATCCACGCTGAACTGCGCCTCAACGACGCTGGCCCCTGGCTGGTGGAAATCGCCGGCCGTTCCATCGGTGGCCTTTGCTCCCGCGTGCTGCAATTTGGCATCAGCGCTGCCCAGGATAACGCCACCTTGGAAGAGTTGATTTTGCGTCAGGCGGCTGGTTTGGGCGTGCCGAACCCCAAGCGCGTTGGGCAAGCGGGCGGCGTGATGATGATCCCCATTCCCAAGGCCGGGCTGCTGCGTCGTGTGGACGGCCTGGCCGCTGCTGAAGCTGTTCCACTCATCGAATCTGTCGAAATCACGGCCAAGCTCAACTACCCACTGGTGCCGCTGCCCGAAGGGGAAAGCTACCTCGGCTTCATCTTTGCTCGTGGTGAGACCCCCGCCGCCGTCGAAGCCGCCTTGCGCCAAGCCCATCAGCAGCTTCATTTTGCCATCGAACCGCAGATTACCCTGCGGATGGCATGAAAGATTGAATGGGGAAACGCAAGATTTTGTGGCTCTATATTCGACCCCCAAAAGCTGCAAAAAACGATCAGTCAACCCTTGGCTCAATCAAAATGACGACCGGTAGTGGGGTAAAGGCAGGGATATGAACGGCCGTTTCCCCCATCAACAAAAACCCCGTAGACGTTCCCCCATCTAAATTGAGCGCGATGTCAAGCTCAAGGTCAGATTCAAGTAAATATTGGCTAAGCTGGTGGAGGGTAAAATGTCCCCAGGGAGCCACGATGAAAAGAAAACGGCCGTTTTTGTCCACCCCCACCACCGTCCGCCGATTGGGTTGGCCGTCCTCGTCGGCATAACCCAACGTGCCGCCCGGCTGCACCAGCAGCGGAAACGATTGCAGAGCGTCAAGCAGCGGTTCGGTGGGGTCAAACGGCCGTTCTGCTAACCCACGCACCTCCGCCCCCGCCTCCGTCACCACCAGCATCCCCCCAAACCCCTCATAGCTGATGCCACTCGCCACCCCATCCACCACTGTCAGCCCCGTCGCCTGCCACGCCTCGGTAAAAAAGCCCCCATTCACCACCAGCAAAGCCCCCGTTTCTGCCTGCCACTCCGCCAACGCCAGCGGCGTACCCGGCCGGTACCCCACGCGAAAACGAAACGCCGCTGGCTCCAGCCGCAGCAGATAAAGCTGCTCCACCTGCTGCCCATCGTCGCCAAACAAATCAATGGTTCGTTGTTCCAATCCCGGTTGAAGGGGCTGCCAGCTAGAAACGGCCGTTTCTTCCCCCGAAACACTTGTCACCGTCGGCACCAATGTCGGTGTGGGCAGTAGCGTTGGCACCGCCGCCGGAATCATGGGGGTTGGTAACGGCCGTTCTTCCCCACACCCCACCAGCAGCCACAAAAGGAGGAAGAAGGTGTTTTTCATAACCAGTGAGCAGTTATCAGTAACCAGTAACCAGTAACCAGTTGACTGATTACCGATTACTGATTACTGGGTATCGGCTCCCCTAACACAATCTCCGTCCGGTGAATCCGCGCCGCCAGCGGGTCTACTCCTAATTCCAGCAGCACTTCATCGGGGCGGCCGGTGCGCGAATGTTGCAGCATGAGCCGCATGTGTAGCACTGTGCCGGTCTCATCTTCGCCCACTTGCTCAATGGCTAAGGCAAGGATTAACGGCCGTAAATCATATGCTTTCTTCTTACGCTCATGCCCCCGCTCCCTCACTACCTCATCGGCATTCATCAGGTTGTCAATTTGCTGCTGTAAAACGGCCGTTTCCACCCTGTCCAACAGCGTCACCCGATACACCGCCTCATGGGTGATGGTTTGCAGCGGCGGCTCCTTAATCGGCACCTCTTCCACTTGCACTACCTCAATCCCCGGTGCCATCCGTGCCATCATCTGCGTCCGCGCCGCCTCCGGCTCCATCGCCTTCCCCAAATAAATATCGGCCATCTCACATTCGCTGGTAAACCCCAGCGGCAGCGCCGTTGCCAACTGCATTCGCGGATGGCGGTTAAACCCCTGCGTATACGCCATCGGAATCCGCGCCCGCGTCAGCGACCGCTCCAGCGTTCGCGCCAAATCCAGATGCCCAATAAACCGCGTCGGCCCAAATTTCCGAAACGTTAAACGAAGTCGTTGTACATAATTAGCTTGCATAACCGTCTATTGTATAAGATTGGAGCGATTTGCCATAGCGTCAGCCGATGCAGCAACCTATCAGAAACTTTCACGCAAAGGCACAAAGGCGCGAAGAAAAACCTTCATCTTTGCGCCTTGCGCCTTTGCGTGATCTATTTAAACTCTACTTTGACTCAATCAACGGTAATACAAACAAAATTAACCAAGGTGGTGAACCTCTTGCAGCCCATACACCGGCGTGGGAATTCCCACCTGACGCGCCTTTAGCTGTAGCGACAGGAATTGCGAATAGTGGCGTGATTGATGCAGGTTGCCACCGTGGAACCACAGTGCCTTTTGCTGGGTCGGTTTCCACATATTGCGCTGTTCCCCTTCCCACGGGCCGGGATCTTTTTTGGTGTCAGAACCCAACCCCCACACCTTGCCCACCTTGTCGGCCACTTCCTGCGAGATGAGCCGGGCGGCAAAGCCGTTCATTGAACCATAGCCGGTTGCCAGCACAATGAGATCGGCTGGGAGTTCGCTGCCATCGGTTAAAACCACCGAATGTTCGTTGATGTGGTCAATATTCACCCCGCTCCGCAGCTTCACGCTGCCGTCAATGATGAGCTGTGAAGCCCCTACATCAATGTAGTAGCCAGAACCACGGCGCAAATATTTCATAAAGAGACCAGAACCATCATCGCCCCAATCAAGCATAAATCCAGCTTTTTCCAACTGCTCATAAAATTCCGCATCACGCCGCGCCATTTCTTCATAAACAGGAATTTGGAAGGTGTGGAGAATGCGATAGGGCAATGAGGCAAAAATCATGTCAGCGGTGTTGGTGTCTACACCGTTGGCAAGTGCCCTTTCGGAGTAAAGGTCGCCCAAAGCCAAATCCATCAGCGTGTCGGAGCGGGCGATGTGGGTGGAGGAACGCTGAATCATCGTCACATCGGCATCGTTTTCATAGAGAGCGGCGCAAATGTCATGAGCGGAGTTATTGGATCCGAGAACAACGCACTTTTTGCCTGCATAAGCCTCACTATCGCGGTGGGCGCTGGAGTGATGGATTTCACCCTTGAAGGTATCGGCTCCAGGGATATTGGGAACGTTGGGCATACCCGACATACCGGTGGCTAAAACAAGCTGTTTGGGGCGCAAGACAAGGTCTTCACCGTTACGATTGACATGGACTTCCCATTCCTGGGTTTCTTCATTGTAGCTGGCCTTTTTACACAAGGTTGAACCCCAGTAGTTGAGTTCCATCACCTTGGTATACATTTCCAACCAGTCGCCAATTTTGTCTTTAGGAGCAAAAACGGGCCAATGATCGGGAAAGGGAAGGTAGGGGAGATGGTCATACCAAACGGGGTCGTGGAGGCAGAGAGATTTATAGCGATTGCGCCAGGAGTCGCCGGGGCGTGGGTTTTTCTCAATAATGATGGTGGGTACACCCAACCGCTTGAGGCGTGCGCCAAGACCAATGCCACCCT
>JAGQGA010000237.1 GCA_020432595.1 Anaerolineales bacterium
TGTCAACACCTTGGCGGCAGATTCCCAGCAAGCAAAAATGAGCCAACGCGCCTGACCGTTAGCTGCATAAAGGTTGGAGCTAATGCCAACCTGCTTTTCATGGGCGTTGCCCTCGGCAAAGTGTCATCATGTGCCAACTATAGCATAGGGGGCAAAGCTGCGTCAATGGCTTTACGCACCTTGCCACACCTCTGGATTGACCAGATGGGGTGGTTTGATGCCTTGCAGCACCTGGACGACCTGCAAAACGGCCGTTTTCATCATCTTGTGCTTGCCCAAATCGGTGCCCGAAGCGACGTGGGGGCTAACCACCACGTCAGAGCGCAGCAGCAGCGGGTGATCTGACGCCGGTGGCTCTATGTCAAACACATCTAGCCCCGCGCCTAGCAGATGGCCGCTTTCCAGCACCGCTAGCAGCGCCGCTTCATCCACAATCCCGCCCCGCGCTGCGTTAATCAGGATAGCCCCCGGCCTCATCTGCTGCAGCCGGGTTTCATTCATCAATCCCACCGTTTCTGGTGTGCGCGGCAGGTGCAGTGTCACTACATCAGCCTGCGCCAGCATCGCTTCCAACGTGGGCAGCAGTGTGACCCCTAGTGCCGCCATTTCGGCCGCCTCGGCAAATGGGTCATAGCCAATGACCGTCATGCCCAGCCCTTGCCCCAGGCGGCTCATGTGGCGGCCAATGCGCCCCAGCCCCACCACGCCCAGCGTTTTGCCAAACATCTCCACGCCGCGATTATGGCTAAAAAAGTCAAACGGCCGTTTTTCCTCTCGCACCCGCCGTTCATTCACCTTAATCTGCTTTGCCACCGCCAGCAGCAGCGCTAGCGCATGTTCCGCCGTGGAAATGGTGGGGCCGTCGGGCGCATTGCACACGGCCACGCCATAGCGTGTCGCCGCCGCCACGTCAATGTTGTCAATGCCAATGCCAATGCGCGACACTACCCGCAGCTTGGGCGTGGTGGCAAACAGCGTCTCGTTGAACTGTGTGGCCGCCCCTGCTACCACCCCCTCTGCCTCTGCCCAATCGTCGGTTAGCGCGGCAACGCCGTCGAGCAGGGCTAAATAGGGGGGTGTTAACGGCCGTTGTGACAAAATCTTGTGCATGATTCTCCTCAAAAGATAGGACACGGAAGAACACGGAAGAACACGGACAAATCTGCGAAATCTGCGAAATCTTTGATTTTTAGGCTCTTTGGGAATTCAGGGGGTTGACTTACTTTTTAGGTGGTGCGTGGTACGTGGTGCGTGGCAATTAACTCTTTTGACGCACTACGCACCACGTACCAAATTTGTCAACCCCACAGGATCCGAAAGAACCGATTTTTATTCGTGGTGTGTGCTGCCGTTCATGAAATCCCTTACTTTTTAAACCGCAAATACCGCCCCGGCTGCACCGCCAGCGGTTGCCCATCGGCTACAATGGCGGTGCCGTTGACGATGACGTGGGAGACACCAACGGCCGTTTCCAGCCCATGCTCATACGTCGCCCTGTCCGCCACCGTGTCGGCATCAAATACAACCAGGTCGGCAAAATTGCCCTTGGCGATGGTGCCGCGATTGGTTAGCCCGAACCGCGCCGCCGGAAAGCCCGCCAGCTTGTAGACCGCCTCCTCCAGTGACATCAGCTTTTGTTCCCGCACATACCGCCCCAGCAGCCGCGCCCCGGAGCCAAAATGACGCGGGTGAATGGCGCTGTCCGGGTGGTAAATGCCGTCGCTGCCCATCATGTAGGCGGGATGCGCCAAAAACGGAGCCACCAAATCATCCCGGTCGGCGTGGCTGAAAACGAGCAGCACCGCCAGCCCCTCCTCGATGAGCAGGTCGCACAGGGCATCGGCCGGGGCTTTGCCCACCGTTTCAATGTATTCGGCGAGGGTGTGGCCTTGATAACGGCCGTTTTCCTTCCCCGGCACCCAGCCAATAAAAATTTTGTCCAGCGGCTCATGGGTCAAATTGCGTCCCCACTGCTGCCGCAGTGCCTTGCTTTTCAGCTTGGGCAGCACCCCCAACGGCCCATCGTGCCACACTTCATATGGCAGCATGTAGTTGAGCATCGTCGAGGAGGAGACATAGGGGTAGACATCAAAGGAAAAATCCACCTCGTTGACGGCTACGTTGTCCATGTAGCTCAAAATCGCCTCCGCCTCGGCCGGCGTTGTCCCTTTCAGATGGGAGATATGCACCGGCATGCCCGCCCGTTTGCCAATCTCCACCGCCTCCTGCACCCCGGCCAGCGTGCCGCGCTTGTAGCGGACGTGGGTCACATAGACCCCTTGCTGGGCGACCAAGGGCTGGCACGCCTGCACAAATTCATCGGTGCTGGCAAAACATTCGGCCACATAATCCAGCCCGTTGGACAACCCGGCCGCTCCTTCAGCCATCCCTTCGCCGATGATGCGCTGGATGTCGCGCAGTTGGTAATCGTTGGGTGGGGCAGGGCTAAAGCCAGCGGCCAGGGTGCGGACGTTGGCGTAGGGGACAAAGGTGGCGACGTTTTGCGCCGTGCGGCCGTCGAGCAGCGCCATGTAGTCACCCAAGCTTTGCCAGCCGCTGTACTCTTCCAGCCGCAGCCCGTTGAGGGCGCGAAGGTAGTAGACCCAATCGTGGATGGTGTCGCTGTTGACGGGGAAGTAGGAAATGCCGTCTAGTCCGATGATTTCGGTGGTGAACCCCTGGCTGGTTTTCGAGAAGAAGTTGGTCTCTTTGAGCAGCCAAGCGTCGGAGTGGGTGTGTACGTCAATAAAACCGGGGGCGACGATTTGGTGGGTGGCATCGAGGGTGTGGTGGGAAACGGCCGTTTCCAGCCCCCCTACCGCCACAATCCTGTCCCCAATCACACCCACATCCGCCCGCCGCCGCGCCCCCCGCGTGCCGTCTACCACTGTGCCATTGCGAATAATGAGATCGAACATAAGATTTGATCACGCAAAGGCGCAAAGACGCAAAGAAAAACAGGCTTCCTTTGCGTCTTTGCGCCTTTGCGTGAAATTATTCTTCTAAAATCACGCCATGCCTCTCTGCCAGTAGCGAGCGGGTGCGGGCTATTTCGGCTTGCTGGCGGGTGGGGTTCCAGTGGAGGGTGGGGGCGACAACGGCCGTTAATTCCCCCACCAACCCCGCCGTTACCTCGCCCAGCATCCCCAGCAGCGACCGCCGCAAAATCAGGTCGTCGAGATGCACCACCTTTTCCGTTTGCGCCAGAAAAATGATTTCGCGCTGGCTGTAGCCGGGATGATGGGTGAGCGGCGCGTCGTCGCCCTGGGTAATGAAGGTGGCGATTTCGGCGGCGCGAGTGCCGTAGCGGTCAAAGAGCTGCCGCAGCCGTGTCTTACTCACTCCTGTTTTGTCGTGCCACACCGTCAGCCATTGTGCCTGTTCGGCCGCAGTGCGCGGGTAATCCCGCCCGCCGCCAATGGCTACCGGCTTGGTGCTTTGCTGGCGGCGGTGGCCTAGATGATGCAGAACTTGGTCGGCGGCCTGCTCGGCAAAGGCGCGGAAGGTAGTCCACTTGCCGCCGATTAGGTTGTAGATGGGGTAAAAACGGCCGTTTTCCCCCGCCTCTAACAACTCAATGCTGTGGTCGCGGCTAATTTGCCCCGCCGAAGCCGCCTTGCTGGCAGGCAGCGGACGCACGCCAGAAAAGCGAAAGACAATGTGGGAGCGATCCACGTTGATGGTGGGAAAAACCCGTTTGACCAGGGCAAAAAAGTAATCTACTTCTTCCTCAGTGCAGCGGGCTTCGTCGGGGTCGTCAATCGGGATGTCGGACGTGCCAACCATCACCTTGTCCAGCAGCGGGTAAATCAGCACAATGCGGCCGTCGTCGTTTTCAAAGAAAAATTCGTGCCCATCAATGGCCGCGTGCAGTTCAGGGTGATCCAGCACCAAGTGCGACCCCTTCGTGCCGCCAATAAAATGGGTTTCCTGCCCCAGCGCATCATTGGCATAATCAATCCACGGTCCGGCGGCGTTGACCACGATGTGCGGCGTAACGGCCACCTTCTCCCCCGTTAATTCATCGCGCAGGGTAATAGTTTTGTCATCGGCAGCAATGGCGCTGACGTAGTTGAGTGCCCGCGCTGTGGGCAATTCTCGTTCCGCGTCCAGCATCAGCTCCACGCAAATGCGTTCGGGCGACGGCATGGCGGCATCATAGTAGGTTGCCAGCGACAAAATGTTGCGGTTGAGTTTAGGGTATTTGGCGAGCGCTTCCCGCTTGCCGATGAAGTCGTGCCGGGGGACGGTGCGGTGTTTGCCGGTGTAGGCATCGTACATCATCAGCCCGGCCTTGATGACAACCGCGCCCCGTTCGGCCGGCCGATCCATCAGCCCCAAAAATTTGAGCGGCGCGTTGAGCAGCCCGGAAAACGGCCGAAAAATGGGGACATTGGTTGCCAGTGGCTTCACGTATTGCGGCGCATTTTGCAGCAGCCGGTTGCGCTCCCCCACCGCCTCGCGCACCAGCCGAAACTCGCCGTTTTCCAGATAGCGAATGCCGCCGTGCACCATGTGCGAGGAGGCCGAACTGGCTCCTGAACAAAAATCGCCCCGATCTACAATTAGGGCATCTACCCCTTGCAGTGCCAAATCCCAAAACGTTGCCATGCCGTTGATGCCCGCACCAATGATCAGCACGGTAACTTGCGGGTTTTGGGTGAGTTCTTGCCAAATTTTGTTTCGTTCCATAGTGGATAGAGACTGAGAGATTGGGAGATTGGAGATCGGAGATTGGTTGAATCTCCAATCTCTAATCTCTAATCTCTGCCATCATTCACGCACGTTAATAACCAACTTTCCCGTTGATCGGCGCTGTAGCATGTCGTTCATGGCGGTGGCGGTTTCGGCCAGGGGGTAGGTTTGGGAGACGAGCGGGTTAAGCTTGCCCTGGGCGTACCAGCCCATGAGCTTTTGCAGCGAACCGATGAGGACGGCGGGGTCACGCTGGGCGTAGGCTCCCCAGAACACGCCAACGACGCTCATGTTTTTGACGAGGGCCAGATTGACGGGTAGCTGGGGAATGCGGCCGGCCGCAAAGCCAATGACCAAAATGCGCCCCTCCCAACTGACACAGCGCACCGAATCATCAAACACATCCCCGCCAACGGGGTCATAGATGACGTTGGCTCCCTTGCCGTTGGTGATCTCTTTGACCCGGTCGCGGAACGATTCTTCGCGGTAGTTGATGAGGTGGTCGGCTCCGTACTGCTGGGCGACGGCAAGCTTGTCGGCGCTGCTGGCGGTGGCGATGACGGTGGCTCCCATAAGTTTGCCGATTTCAACGGCCGTTAATCCCACCCCCCCCGCCGCACCATGCACCAACAGCGTCTCCCCCGGCTGCAAATGGGCGCGGTGTTCCAGTGCCACATGGGAAGTGCCATAGGCCACGGAAAAAGCCGCCGCCGTTTCATACGGCATGTTATCAGGAATAGGCAAAGCCACCTGGGCGGGAACCACCACCTGCTCGGCAAACCCGCCGTGGCCGCACAATGCCGCCACTCGGTCGCCCACTTTCAGGTGCTTGACCCCAGCCCCCACTTCCAGCACCTCACCTGCCGCTTCTAGCCCTGGGCTAAAGGGAAACGGGGGTTTGACCTGGTACAGCCCCTGAATCATCAGCGTGTCGGCAAAGTTCAGCCCACAAGCCTGAACACCAATGCGGATTTCGCCGGAGCCAACGGGTGCTTCAGCGATGTCTTCTAAAACGAGGTCTTCAGGCTTGCCCCAAGCCTTACACAAAATAGCTCTCATCATACTACCACCTTTGTTTGCGGATAGGGCATTGTAGTCAAGAGTAGGCATTGGGGCAACACCATACGAGCCAAAACAGCAAAGGGCCGGTCTTCACAACTGGAAGACCGACCCTTTGCCCACAGGAGGAGGAGAGGAGAACCGAATCATGCTTGACTCCCAAAACGTTCCCTTGCCCAAACAGCAGTTGGAGCCAATTTGCTGTTTGCACACAGCGGGCGCTGCCTGCAAGCGTCTGCTTTGGTGAAGTCAATGCGGCCATTCAAGGTTCTGACCCTTGATTGCAGCCCCAGAGGCCGGCGTACCGGCTTGGTTCCAGGCTAGGCCATCACTTGTTGCTGATTGGTTTGGCTGTGTGGCTGCCTCAACAACATGACCATATCATAAAACAGTACCACCATATCTGCCATCAACACGGCGTAAACGGAGCATATAGAGGGAGTAAAAGCGGGATAAAAGGGGGGTGAAAGGGGGGAGCGGTAACAGTAATCAGTAATCGGTAATCAGTGACTGTTTACTGATTACCGATTACTGATTACCGATTAGAAGAGAACGCTAGCCAACTCGTTGCGGTATGTTTGCGTTAGCGTGTCGTTGTCGCCCAGCAGCTCAAAAATAGCCAGCATCACGTTGCGGGGTTCGCCTTTGCGGTATCGTTTGTTTTGCCGCAGCACTTCAATCAGCCCGTCCATAGCCGCTTCAAAGTTGCTGCGTTGTAACAGCCGCGCTGCCTGCCGATACTGCATTTCAATGGGTTCAAACTCATCCGGGTCAACTCCGTCGTCATCGTCTGTGGTGACGCGGCAGAGGAAGTTAGCGAGCGGCATTAGCCGTTGGGCTTGCAGCAAGGCCGTGCCATCGGTGCTGTTTTCCAAATGGTCAATGGCCTCGCACCCTTTGCCCTGCGCCAGCAGTGCTCGTGCCAGCAGCAGCCGCGCACCAGGATATGTGGGAAACTCCTCAATGAATTCTTGCAAAAATGCTTCTGCTTCACCCCAGTGGTGGGTGGCAAGCAGGCTTTTGGCCTCGTTAAAGGCATCGTCTACTTCGCTGGGAATCAGCTTTTCAATAAATTGGCGTACCTTGGATTCGGGCAATGCGCCAACAAATTCGCTTACAATCTCGCCGTTGAGAAAGGCTTTAACGGCCGGTATTCCCTGCACCTGAAACTGCATGGAGATGCGCGGATTGTTGTCCACGTTCACCTTCGCCAGAACAAAATCAAGATTGGGGTCGGCTGCCAACCGCTCCAAAATGGGGCCAAGCATCCGACAGGGGCCACACCAGGGTGCCCAAAAGTCAACCACGACCGGCACTTCAAAGGATCGCTCAATCACTTCTGCGTCAAACGTTTCCTCAGAGACATCAATGATGTTATCAAGTTCAGCCATTGGGTTCACCTCGCTTAGAGATTTGAGACCGACGACCATCTGGTTTGTGGTCTCATGGATTGACGATTATCGTCAACAGGTTAGCGGGTATTGTAGCACGGTTGAGGAAAGGTTGTGTAAGATGTTCATAAAAGTTTGGGGAGTGGGGAGGTGGATTGGAGATTACAGATGGTTAATCTCCAATCTCTAATCGCTAATCAGCCAACAACGGTTGCAGCAGGGATTCGCTCTGCATCACATTCCAGCAGCTAAGGTTGGCGAGGAGGTTGACCTGGGCGGGGGTGAGTTTGACGAGGTCTAGCAGGTCTTCATCAACGGTAAGATAGTTGGGGAAATGGCGGAACGGGCCGACGGGTAAAAAGTCATTGCCAAGTTTTATTTGTTCTTGCAAATGGTCGGGAAGCTGCTGCTCCCAACTGGCAACGCGGTCGTTGTAGACCCAACAAATGTCCACGTCCCAGCCGCCTGGCAGCCCCCACCAGGTGTTGGTTTGCACCGTGTGGGTTTGGACGGTGACAAGGGGCAGCCCTTGTCGCTTTTGCGTTTGCAGGGCTGTGATGAGGGCTTGCCATGCCTGCTGGGTGAAGATGGTGTTGTTGGGGTTGAGCTGGTTGGGGAAGCCAAAGAGGGGCGGCAGGAAGGCATCTACCACATCTTTGCCGGGGGGTTGGCTGGGGTCATAGTCGAGGCCGAGCTTGGTTTCGGAGTTGACGAAGACGACGATGCGGTTGA
>JAGQGA010000238.1 GCA_020432595.1 Anaerolineales bacterium
CTGACGATTGTCCACCTGGATGCCCACCCGGATTTGTATGATGAACTGGATGGCAACGGCCGTTCACACGCCTGCCCCTTTGCCCGCATCATGGAAAATGGGTTGGCGCAGCGGTTGGTGCAAATTGGCATTCGCACGATGAACGCCCACCAGCGGGCGCAGGCGGAGCGGTTTGGCGTGGAGGTGATTGAGGCGTGGACGGTGGGGTGGGAAACGGCCGTTTCGCTCACCTTCGACACCCCCGTTTACCTGAGCCTTGACCTCGATGTGCTGGATCCTGCCTTTGCCCCCGGCGTGTCGCACCACGAACCCGGTGGCCTGACTACCCGCCAACTGCTCCATCTCATCCAAACTCTGTCCGCCAATTTGGTCGGGGCAGATATTGTGGAGCTAAACCCGCACCGGGATTTGGTGGGGATGACGGCGATGGTGGCCGCCAAATGCACCAAGGAACTGCTGGCGCGGCTGTTGGACTGAGGTTGTGATGGCTTTGCTCGATGTGCGTGGGGTGACAAAAAGCTATGTGGCGGGAAAAACGGCCGTTTCCCAACTTTCTCTCTCCATTGCCGCCGGTGAAATCGTCTGCCTGCTAGGGCCATCCGGTTGCGGCAAGACGACGCTGCTGCGGCTGATGGCGGGGTTGGAGCAGCCGGATGCGGGGGAGGTGTGGTTTAACGGCCGTTCCATCACCCATATTCCTCCCCACCAGCGCGGCTTTGGCATGATGTTCCAGGATTACGCCCTGTTTCCCCACAAAAACGTTTTTGACAACATCGCCTTTGGCCTGCAAATGCGCGGTGATGGTCGTGAAACGATTGCGACACGGGTGGCGGAGATGTTGGCGTTGGTAGATTTGACCGGGTTTGAACGGCGCACCATTGACCAGCTTTCCGGTGGCGAACAGCAGCGGGTGGCGCTGGCGCGGGCGTTGGCTCCCGGCCCCACGCTGCTGATGCTCGATGAGCCGCTGGGGGCGCTAGACAGAGCCTTGCGGGAGCGCCTGATGGTGGATGTGCGCCAGATTTTGCAGCGGGTGGGGGTAACGGCCGTTTATGTGACCCACGACCAAACCGAGGCGTTTGCCATTGCCGACCGCGTGGCGGTGATGAACGGCGGGCAGATTGAGCAAATTGACCGACCAGAGCAGGTGTATAAACAGCCCGCCACGCCGTTTGTGGCGCGGTTTTTGGGGTTTGGCAATGTGCTACCGGGTGAGGCAAGTGGTGGGGTGGTGGAAACGGCCGTTGGGCGGTTTACCATAGCCCCGGACGTGTTGGGAGCCGTGACCGTGCTGCTGCGCCCCGATGGGTTGGCAGCAGTGCGGCCAGCCGCTGGGGCTGCGGGGGTGAATGAGGTGGTGGGGAAAATAACGGCCGTTTCCTTTCGCGGTCGTTACTATCAGGTATGGGTGGAAACGGCTGTTGTATTGACGAAGTTGTTGTTTGAAGTTGAGGCGTTAACGGATGTGCCTTCAGATGATTTGCTTTGTCTTACGCTGCGATCTGAAGCTGTGAAGTTTTGGTATTGAAGCTTTGATGTGTAGATGTATAAAGTTTTCTTTTGTTGAGTACGCCAAATATTATTTGTTCCAACTGGATTAGAATAGATTTAATTATTGACAAAACAATTAGATCCGTTTAATATTGCATCTATATTAATAATGATTTAATGGAGACAAAAAATGGATGCAAAAATAACTATAACTTTTACATTTAATACACTTGATACTGCACAAGCATTCCTTGAACATGTCGACTCTTTTCGTAACCAGGAATACAAGGGGCATGACATATCGGTATCAAGCGACGATGCGCCTTTGATGGGTAGGGAGTTTATTGAACATCTACTAGGGCAGAAGGCACGTCGACCGGTCGCAAATGGACAAAAAGCGATTATTAAAGCATTGATAGATGTGCCAATTGAAGAGGGACTAAGCTATGATGATTTTGTTAAATCAGTAGGGCGTACGCCACAAGCAATGCCGGGTACCCTGGGTGCATTTTCCCGGCGTATTGCTAACACATCCTATTACCCAGCTATAGATGTCAGCTCACCTATAGAAGTGATTATGCAAACTTCCCGTGAGGGCGAATCTTTCTATAGCTTGCACCCTTGGGTGATCAATACAATTAATGAACTATTTGATGAAGGGCAAATTGAGTGGCTAAGAGATGGGGAAAGTTATTGAGTATGCTGCTCAATACGGCAATAATATTATTGAAAATTGCTAAATGAAGCGGTGCAACTGGAATGTGTCAAAGGAACATTACGGCAGAAAGAATGTTTCCCAATGTTTATTAGTGCTAAGGCGATAAGGTAAAACAACATGAATCAGGATATTTATCATTATGAAAGCGATGGGCGCTATGATGAGGCTAATCAAGATCATTATCAGCAGTTCATGGTAGGTTGGAACGTGGCAACAGGCAAAACACAACACTCAGGTGCGCCTGTAACCGCTATGGGAATGAATCAGCTAACATGGCGTAACACTGGGTACCGAGCTGCTAAAACAATCATGTTTTCAGGGTTGGATGTCACAGCGGCCGATTCAAGGCGTATTTTCGAGTCACTACGTGATGGTATTGGATTACCAATCGAATAAAGAGCTTGTTTGGATCGATAATGGTTTTGAATGAGTCTAGCCAGCCGCAGACTGTGAAAAAATGGCTAGAAAGCTTGCCAATGACCCAGAATGGGATACCTTTATGGTTGGGTATGATGTTGCCCGATTCTGTATGCAAAGCCTAGCTGTAACAAAAGAATGAACTGGAAATTAGCGACAGCGTATTTGCTGTTATTGTTGTTGGTTGCTTGTACAGGTGCAGCGGTGGGAGAAACGGCCGTTTCTAATGACCCCGTTGCCCTGGGCCGAAGATTATACGTGCCAGCTTGTGCGGGCTGCCACGGGGAGCAGGGAGAAGGGTATGTAAGTGCCGTTCCCGCCCCGGCGCTCAACAGCAGCGGTACACTGTGGCAGCAAACCGACCAGCAAATTTATGATTGGATTGCCGATGGCAAGCTCGATGGTGACAATCCTATGCCCGGCAACAGCAATCAGTTTACCGACGATCAAATTTGGGCTATCGTTGCCTATCTTCACACGCTGTGGAGCGAGGAGCAGCAGGCGGCGCAGCCCTAATAAAACACATGGAGACGAAACTGTATGGCTAAAAAAAAGAGTGGTACATCTGTGCGCGAGCGGCGTGAGCAGCAGCTTGCCCAACAAAAAAAGCAGCGGACGATGTATTATGGCATAGCGGCCGTTGCTGCCGTCATTATCATTGGTCTGTTTGCCTTCCTACGGCAGGTCAACACCCCCACCGTTGCAGAAGTGGTTTTGCCCGACAACCTTGAGACTCCGCCTGGGGCCGATGGTAAGGCGTGGGGGCCGGCCGATGCGCCCGTTGTCATCGAAGAGTTTAGCGACTTCCAATGACCGTACTGCGGCGAATTTGCCACTGACGCGGGGCGTCAGATCATGGAGACATACGCCGACACCGGTTTGGTGCGCTTTGAATACAAACAGTTTGCCTTTATCGGTGCTGAATCCACTCGTGCCGCTGAAGCGTCCGAGTGTGCCCTGGCACAGGGTAAGTTCTGGCAATACCACGATACTCTCTTTGCCAATCAGCGCGGTGAAAATCAGGGTGCTTTCCGCGATGTAGTGCTGGAAAACTTTGCGGCGGCGTTGGGGCTAGATACGGCCGCTTTTAATACCTGTCTGGATGACCGCCAATATCAGGACGCGGTGCAGGCGGATGTTGCCGAAGGACGGGCACGCGGGGTATCTTCAACGCCAACGGTGTTTATCAATGGTGAGAAGGTGAGTGTGGGTACGTCATTTGCGCAAATACGGCCGTTAATCGAGACCGCCTTAGCCAATTCACAATAACAATATGCTGGGCAAGTCATCTGGCTTGCCCAGCTCTATTTGATGCAAAACTTGAAAGTAACCGCAACAAAGTATGGGGTGCAGGCTGCCTTTGTCGTCGCGCTCACTGCCATGCTCGGCAGCCTCTACTACAGCGAAATCGCCCACTTTATCCCCTGCACGCTTTGCTGGTACCAGCGCATTCTCATGTATCCCCTGGCTCTCATTCTGCTGGTGGGGTTAATCGAGCAGGATGAACTGGTCTACAACTACGTTCTGCCCTTTTCGGTGGTTGGTATTTGCCTCTCAACCTACCATTATCTCATTCAGCAAGGATTATTTGGCAATACCTCTACTTGCAATATCGGCATTCCCTGTAGCTCCCGCTATGTCAATTACCTGGGCTTTATCACGATTCCCTTCATGGCCTTAACAGCGTTCGTGCTGATTACCATTTTTATGTGGTTGCGCCGTCGTGCCGTTGCTTAGGTTCCACCTCATGACACGCCACCATTTGTGGTGCCTGCCGTGCCTCCACCTCCCGCAGTTGCGGGTCATGGGTGCGGCAATGGGGAGCCACGAGCGGGCAGCGCGGGTGGAAGCGGCAGCCGCTGGGTAAATCAATCGGGTTCGGCGTTTCCCCCTGCAAAATAATCCGCTCCCGCCGCTGGCGTGGGTTAGGCACTGGCACCACCGATAACAATGCCTTCGTGTAGGGGTGCTGCGGGTTTGTCAAAAGCTGGTGCGATGGCCCCATCTCCACAATCCGCCCCAAATACATCACCGCAATCCGATCCGCCAAATAGGCCACTGTCCCCAAATCATGGGTAATAAACAAAATCGAAATTCCTCTGGTCTCCCGCAGCGTCAGCAGCAAATTCAAAATTTCGGCGCGGATGCTCACGTCGAGCATCGAAACGGGTTCATCGGCCAGCAGCACCTTTGGCTCAAGCGCCAGTGCCCCGGCAATCACTACCCGCTGCCGCTGTCCGCCCGATAGCTCATGGGGCAGCCGGTGCATAAAGTTGCTGGCTGGCTTTAGCCCGGCATCTTCCAAAGCCTGAGCCGCTCGTTCCAGCCGTTCGGTCTTGCTGCGGCCAATGCCATGCACTTGCAGCGGCTCGGCCACAATGTCGCCAATGGTCATCATCGGGTTGAGCGATTCGTAGGGATCCTGAAAGATCATTTGGATGTCGCGGCGCATTTTTTTTAGCCCGCGCCCGTCCAATTGGCCCACTTCTTGCCCGGCGATGTTAATAAAACCGGCCGTTGGCGGTTCCAGCCCCATCAGCGTCAGCGCCAGCGTGGATTTGCCGCAGCCGCTTTCCCCCACCAATGCCAGCACCTCGCCCTGAGCAACAGTAAAGCTAACATCATCCACAGCGTGGACAAAACGGTCTTCGCGGTCAAACAGACTCCGCTTTTTGGTGGCAAATAGCTTGCGTAGGTTTGTGACTTTGATAATAGGTTCGGTCATGGCTTTTCCAATAAATGACAACTGGCAAAATGGCCGCGTGCGTGCTGGTGCAGCTTTGGCTCTTCGGTGTGGCAACGGCCGAAAACGGCGGGGCAGCGGGGAGCAAAGCGGCATCCAGGGGGCAGGGCGTTGAGCCGAGGTGGGTAGCCGGGAATGCTGGTCAATTTTTCGCCGGGGCGTGAGAGGTCGGGGAAGGCGCGTAGCAGTTCCTGGGTGTAAGGGTGCTGGGGGCTGTTGAAAATGGTGTCCACGTCGGCGTATTCGGCGGTCACGCCGCCATACATCACCAGCACCGTGTCGCACATTTCTGCCACCACGCCGAGATCGTGGGTGACAAACAGAATGGCGAGTCCTAGTCTATCCTTTAGCCGCGTGAGCAGTTCCAAAATTTGCGCCTGAATCATCACGTCAAGGGCGGTAGTGGGTTCGTCGGCAATGATGACTTGGGGGTTGCAGGCTAAAGCCATGGCAATCATAGCGCGTTGGCGCATCCCGCCGGAATATTGATGCGGGTATTGGTCTTTGCGGTCTGGGGAGATGCCAACTAGGTTAAGCAATTCGCCGACACGCTCAGCAACGACGGTGGCGTTGAGTTCTTTGTTATGCAGAATAATGGCTTCAGCAATTTGGTTGCCAACGGTGCGGACAGGGTTGAGGGCGTTCATGGCTCCCTGGAAGATCATGGAGATGTTTTTCCAGCGCACGTCGGCCATTTCTTCTTCGCTGAGGTCGAGCAGGTCGCGCCCCATAAACTGGATGTTGCCGTTGACAATACGGCCGTTTGCGGGCAGCAGCCGCATCAAACTTAGCATTAGCGTTGTCTTGCCGCAGCCGCTTTCCCCCACCACCCCCAACACTTCTCCTTCCCGGAGCATAAAACTCACGTCGGCCAGGGCGTGGGCTGGTTCATCGCCTGCCACGAGAAAGTCAGTAGAGAGGCTATTGACTTCGAGCAGAACAGGTGCTGTTTGGTAACTTTGGTCTGCCATTTAATCAGTTGCTCCTGCTACTTGTTTGGCGGCGATAGATTGCTGCGATGGCCGCGCCACCATTTGCGCCCCCACCGACAGGTGATGGGTTTCCAGACGCGGGTTTAATACTTGTTCCAGCCCTTGTCCTAGCAGGGTACAGCCAAGTACCAGCCATACAATGCCCAGCCCCGGTGCCACCAGCGCCCACCAGGCTCCGGCGCTCATGGCACCACGGGTGAAGGCAAAGTTGAGCATTTGGCCCCAACTGAGTGAGGTGGGGTCGGCCAGCCCCAAGAAGCTGAGGGCGCTTTCGCTGAGGATGGCGAGGGAGATGACCAGAACGGTATTGACAACAATCAGCGGCAGCACCAGTGGGAAGATGTGGTAGCGGATGATGTGCCAGTTGCCGGCACCGATGGCGCGGGCGCGGAGGACAAATTTACGGTTTTTGACGGCGATGGTTTGGGAGCGCACCAGCCGCGCCGACCCCGTCCAGCCGAGCAGCCCAATGACTAAAATAATGTTGAAGAGGCTGGGTTTGGTGAGGGCGACGAGGAGGACGATGAGGGGAAAATCGGGGATGACGAGCATGATGTCGGTGAAGCGCATGAGGATGTTTTCAACGCGACCCCCGTAGAAGCCGGAGACAATGCCGACGGTGCCGCCGATGACGATGCTGATGAAGGAGGCGAAGAAGCCGACGATGAGGGAGACGCGGGAACCAAAGATGAAGTTGGTGAGTACGTCTTTGCCGGCATCGTCGGTGCCGATCCAATGGTCGGCGCTGGGGCGGGCGTAGATGTCGTCTATGGTGACGCGGACGACTTCTTTTGGGTCGTAGGGGGCGATGTATGGGGCAAAAACGGCCGTTATTAAAGCCAACAGCAGCATGATGCCCCCAACAAGCCCCATGCGATTGCGCCGGAAGCTGTGCCAGAAACCACGAACGTTAGGAGTGGAAGATTGATTTGCCATTTTTGGTTACTCTAATTGCACTCTGGGATCAAGAACAGAATAAAGCAGGTCAGCGACAAGGTTGGCGAAGATAACGCTGACGGCGATCAGCAGGAAGGCACCTTGCAGCATGGGATAATCACGCCGGCCGACCGCATCAAAAATCGCACCACCCAGCCCCGGCCAGGAAAAAACGGTCTCAATTTGGATGGCTCCGCTGACGGTGAAGCCGAGGTTGAGGGCAATGATCGTGACCATGGGGAGCATCGCGTTTTGCAGGGCGTGGTCTTTGAGAATTTGGAAGGTGCTGAGTCCCTTGGCTTTGGCGGTGAGGATGTAATCTTCGGAGAGAACGTCAAGCAGGGTGGAACGCATGATGAGCATGTATTCGCCGAGAAAAATGATGGTGTAGGTGATGGTGGGCAGCAGCAGGTGGCTGCCGATGTCGCGCCAACGATCCCACACAGTGGCGAAGTCAACGCCAGGGGTGATGCGCCCGCCAATGGGCAGGCCAAAGTCGCGGCTGCCGATGAACAGCAGAATGATGCCTAGCCAAAAGGTGG
>JAGQGA010000239.1 GCA_020432595.1 Anaerolineales bacterium
CTGCTGGGGCAGCCAGCCACAGAAGCCAGCGACCTCTACACCGTTGGCGTGTTGGCCTACCGGCTGCTGGCCGGCACTCATCCTTTTGACATCTATGCCGAGGATACGATTGGGGAGATTTTGGAGGGGGAACCGGATTGGAGCAAGGTGCAGGGTGGGGGGGAATTAACGGCCGTTGTCCGCACCCTCCTTGCCAAACAACCCGCCGACCGCTACCCCACAGCCAATCAGACCATTACCGCTTTCTATCAAGCTTTGGGGCAGGCTGTGCCGCAGGAAACGGCCGTTATCCGCGAAAGCTACCTCCAGGCCGCCACCTTTGTGGGCCGCGAAGCTGAAATGTCACAGTTGACAGAAGCCCTGACCCAAGCCAAGCAAGGCCAAGGTTCTGCTTGGCTCATTGGTGGCGAAAGTGGCGTAGGGAAATCGCGCTTGTTGCGTGAATTACAAACCCAAGCTTTAGTACAAGGTTTCCAACTTCTACGTGGGCAGGGTATACAGGATGGCGGTGGAACTCCTTACCACCTCTGGCGTGAGCCATTACGACAGCTTATTATTGCCCTGCCAGATGTAGATGACTTTACGGCCAGCGTCTTACAACCATTGATGCCTGATATTTCTCAACTGTTAGGGCGAGAGATTCAATCAGCTCCGGAACTGCCAAATGATGCTGCCCGAATTCGGTTGTTTACGATCATTTCCCAACTGTTTAGGCAAACAAAACGGCCGTTATTGCTCATCTTGGAAGATTTACATTGGGCAGAAGAAAGCTTATTCGTTATCCCTTACCTCACCCGCCTATTAGAGGAATATCCCATCTTGTTCATTGGTAGCTACCGCCACGACGAGCGACCGAATTTACCCGAACAACTACCCAATCTCACCACGCTGCCGTTGTCTCGCCTCACCCAAGAGGAAATGGCAAACCTCAGTTTGGCGATGTTGGGGCAGGCAGGGAAAAAACAGGCGGTCATGGAGCTTCTGCTAAGGGAGACCGAAGGCAATACCTTTTTTGTGGTGGAAGTGGTGCGAGCTTTGGCTGAGGCTGCGGGACGGTTAGGCAACATTGGGGAAATGGAATTGCCAGAACATCTATTTCCAAATGGGATTAAGAGCATTGTTGCCCAACGGCTGAGCCACCTGCCTGAAACAGCTTTACCCCTTTTACGGCAAGCTGCTGTGGCTGGCCGCGAATTGGACATGCTGTTGATACAGTCCTTGGCTGTTGAGGTGGATGTGGATAGGTGGTGGTTGCCTTTGTGTAATGATGCAGCCGTTTTAGAAGTGCAAAACGGCCGTTGGCAATTCACTCATGACAAAATACGCCAAGGTATCTTGCTCACCCTTTTGCCCGAACAACGAGCCACGATTCATGCCCAGGTCGCTTTACACTTAGCCCAAGTGTACGCCCAAGATCCAGAAGCCGCAGCAACAATTGCTTACCATTGGCGCGAGGCAGGGGACGAACAACAAGAGCTTGTCTATCGCATGATTGCGGCCGGCTTCACACTGAAGCAATTTGCCTATGATGAGGCTCTAATTCATATTGAGCGTGCCCTTACGTTGACACCCGATGATGAACCGCATACCCGTTTTGAGCTTCTATACAAACAAGTTCAAGCTTTACACACATTAGGGCGAATAGAAGCTGAAACGGCTATCTTGCCACAGTTAACGACATTAGCCGAAACAATAGGTGACCCCAAACTCATTGTGTCCGCCTATACTCGGCAAATTGATTATCAGAATGACATTGGTGAGTATCAAGCAGCGGCTGAATTAGCAAAAAATCTGGCTGACCGATTTGAAAAACAAGAAGCCGAAATACTATTTGAATTATATCCTGCTTGGGCCTGGGGATTTTTGCAACATGGCAAGTTACAGGAAGCATTGAGCGTATTAGATAGAGCTGCTCCTTACCTAAACAACAGCCAGACAACTTATAAAGTACGTATTCTTTCTCTTCGGGGTTCTGCGGAGCTACGCATGGCAGATCACCAAGCGGCCATCCAATCTTTGGAGAAAGCGATTGACCTCGCTCAAACAATAGATAACAAAGCAAATCTCATTGCGGCTCTGAATAATCTGGCCAATGTCTATAATGACCAGAACCTGCCTCATAAGGCTATGGTATGTCTCGAACAGGCATTGCAGCTAAACCAACAGGTTGGCAATCAAGGGTTACAACTCCCTTTATTAATCAATCTAAGCGGCAGTAGATTTTTTCTTCATGATTATCAGACGGCCATCAATTTGACACAACAGGCTTTAACTCTAGCCAGAACTATTGGTCATCAAAGAAATATGATTATTGCCAGCATGAATTTAGGGGGAATGTCTGGCAAGCTGGGTAAACATGAAGAGGGCTTGAAATATGCGCGTATTGGCTTAAACCTTCTTGAAACGACTGCTACCGAGGATATTTATTTATTAGGGTGGGCATGGTTCCACCTCGGCGAAAACCTCTATTATTTGAAGCAATGGGAGGAAGCCCAAGCCGCTTTCCACCGTGCTCTTGCCTTCCGGCAACAAAGGGGTTTGGCTCAACACGTTGTGGAAACCCAAGCTTGGCTTGCACGAACGATCCTGGCTGGTAGTGACACCAAGCAGGCACAAGTCCAAATTGCCCCTGTATTGACCTTCTTAGAGGAGGTTTCAGCACCTGTTTATGATCATTCGTTGCTTTACTTTGCTGCTTATGAGGTTCTATCTGCTCATCAAATGATAGGAGCGGAGGGATACCTAAGAACGGCTTATGACATTTTAAAGGCTTCTAGCAGCACATTGTTGGATGGTGTTGCACAGCATACTTTTTGGCAAGGGCATGTGTTGCATCAGGAAATTATGCAGGCTTATGATGCCTATGTTGCCATACATGGGATTACGCTAGTCAAGCGTCAATCTGATAAGGTTCTTGGCACGATTAACGGCCGTTATCTCCTCCACAACAAACTAGGCCAGGGCGGCATGGGCATCGTCCACCGCGCCACCGACCGCCTGACGGGCGAGACGGTGGCCTTGAAGCAAGTCTTTTTGCCCGTTGAGCAACTCATGTTCTCCTCTCGCCCTGCTTCACAAACCAACCGTGAACTGCGGTTGGCGTTAGCGCATGAATTCCAAACGCTGGCCGGGTTGCGCCACCCCAACATCATCAGCGTGTTGGATTATGGCTTTGATGAAAACGGACAGCCGTTTTTCACGATGTCGTATTTGGAGGGGGCGCAAACGATTTTGGCGGCGGGAAACGGCCGTTCTGTCCCCGAAAAAATCACCCTCCTCATCCAAACCCTCGAAGCCCTGGCCTATTTGCACCGGCGCGGCATCTTGCACCGCGACCTGAAGCCCGACAACGTGCTGGTGGTGGGCGACACGGTGCGCGTGCTGGACTTTGGGCTGGCGGTGGCCAAAGAGCAGGCCACCGAATCGGTGGGCAGTTGGCTCTACATGGCCCCTGAGGTGCTGCTGGGGCAGCCAGCCACAGAAGCCAGCGACCTCTACACCGTTGGCGTGTTGGCCTACCGGCTGCTGGCCGGCACCCATCCTTTTGACATCTATGCCGAGGATACGATTGGGGAGATTTTGGATGGGGAGCCAGATTGGAGCAAGGTGCAGGGTGGGGGGGAATTAACGGCCGTTTCAACCAGTACAGCGCAGGCCATTGTGCAAAAATTGCTCGCTAAACAGCCACAAGACCGCTACCAAACGGCCACTGAGACGGCTATTGCTCTCTACCAAGCCTTAGGGCAATCTGTGCCGCAGGAAACGGCCGCTATCCGAGAAAGCTACCTGCAAGCCGCCAAATTTGTTGGGCGCGAGGGCGAAATGGCCCAGCTTGCAGAAGCGTTAACTGATGCCACGGACGGCAGCGGCTCCGCCTGGCTCATCGGCGGCGAAAGCGGCATAGGCAAAACCCGCCTCATCAGCGAACTACGCACGCAGGCGTTGGTCAGTGGCTTCCAGGTGCTGCGCGGCCAAGCCGTGGAGGATGGCGGGCAACCATACCAGGTATGGCGTAATCCGCTTCGCCAATTGGTTATTACAGTGCCAGATATTGACAATCTCACGGCTGGCGTGCTTTTGCCGCTGGTGCCAGATTTGCCACACTTGCTAAACCGACCCATTGACCCAGCCCCAGACCTAGAGGAAGGCGCGGCACAAGCTCGGCTGTTGACTACGATTGCTCGCCTGTTTTGGATGGCGAAACGGCCGTTGCTCCTCATCCTCGAAGATTTGCACTTGGCTAAGGTCAGCCTGCTGCCCATTCCATACCTAGCCCGGACGGTTGCCCAGCATCCGCTGCTCATCCTGGGCAGCTACCGCAGCGATGAACATCCCAACCTGCCACAAGACCTGCCCGACATGACTCACTTACACCTGCCCCGCCTTACGCCAGAAGCGATAAGCGACCTAAGCGCGGCGATGTTGGGCAACGCCGGACGAAATGAAGCGGTTCAGGCTTTGTTGCAGCGCGAAACGGAGGGGAATGCTTTCTTTGCTGTTGAGGTGGTGCGGGCGTTGGCTGAGGAAGCGGGGCATTTGGGAAACATTGGGCAGATGAAGCTGCCAGAAACATTGCTGCCCAATGGCGTTCAGGATGTTGTGCAGCAGCGGGTGGCGCGGCTACCGGAAAAAGCCCGGGAATTGTTGGTGAAAACGGCCGTTGCTGGACGCACCCTGGAACTCTCTCTGATCAAGCACCTAGCTAACGATACGGACGTAGAAAACGAATGGCTGCCCCTCTGCGCCGATGCCGCCGTTTTGGATGTGCAAAATGGTGTCTGGCAATTTAGCCACGGCAAAATTAGGGATGGCCTATACGCCAACCTTTCACCCGCCCAGCAGGTGCATTTGCACCAGGAAGTGGCTCAAGCTATTGAAGCGTGCTACCCAGATGACCGCCAGCAAGCCAGCCGCCTGGCCTATCATTGGCATCGTGCCCACAGCCCACAAAAAGAGCAACGGTATGCCTGGCAGGCCGGCCAGATAGCCGCCGAACAGTTTGCCAATGCCGATGCCATTACCTACTTCAACCAGGCCTTGGCCGCCACCCCGCCAGATGAGATTGCCCGGCAGTTTGAAATTTTGCTGGCTTTGGAAAAAACATACGATTTAACTGGGCAGCGAGGAGAAGGTCAGGTTACGCTGGCTCAGCTCGCCAAGTTGGCCGACGCACTCGCCAATCCGCAGCAACAAATGACGGTCATGCTGCGTCAGGTAGATCTAGCCAGCAATCTTGGCCGGTTTGCCGATGCCGACCAGTTAGCTGAGCAAGCGATCATCTTTGCCCAAACGCATGATTTACACCAGCAGCTTGTGTTGGCCCACGTGCTGCGCGCCCGCGTCCTGCTCATTCAAGGACAGCCCGAAGCGTGCGAAGCTGAATTGCAGCAGGCACAAACCGCCAATCAGACCATTCAAGACACCAGGCTAGAGCTGAATATCTTAGCCATTTATCGCAACCTGTTAGAATTTCAGGGTAACCACCAGGCCGCGCTAGAATTGGCTGAACAGCGGTTGCGCCGCAGCCGTGAGTTAGGCTTCAAATTGCAAGAAGCTAAATCGTTAATGACGCTGGGGTTAGCTCATGATAAGCTGCACCAGTACCAGCAGGCCAAGCAGTGCCTGCAAGAAAGTCTGGTGTTGCTGGTTGCTTTGGGAGATCGGTACAGTGAGGGGGTATGCCTGCTCAATTTAGGCAATTTATTTATTCGCTACGGTGATTATGCTGCCGCGCAAGAGATTTTGCACACATGCCTTCAGGTTAGTCGTGATGTGAATGACCAGATGAATGAGGGGATTGTGCTTTACAATTTAGGGGTGATTGCGGTTTGGCAAGGGCGGTACGCTGACGCAACCGCGCAGGTCAGTGCCAGCTATGCCATTAGCCAGCAAATATCGGATCGAGAGGGGGATGCATATGCCCTGACCCAGCTTGGCAAGATTCATCGGCTGCAGGGTGAGTATGATGAAGCCCAACGCTGCTACCGGTTAGCATTGTCGTTGCGGCAAGAGATGAACCAGACCCATTTCTTTGCAGAAAACCAGATTGGACTGGCGTTGCTTGAAATTGCGACCGGGCAGGATCCGCAGCAAAATATCGACGCGGTTTTGGCAGTTGTGCGTGCCGATCCCATCATTAGCGGGGTTGATTCACCTTTTGAGATTTACCAAGACCTAGTTGAGGCTTTGATACAGCAAAACCACCCCGATGTGTCGGCAATTTTGTTGCAGGCGCATAACTTGCTGCAAAAACAGGCGGCACAGTTTGAAGATGATGCGATGCGCCAAAGCTTTTTGGAAAATATTCCGGCGCATCGCCAACTTGTGGCGTGGTTTTCTGGATACCCATTTCTGAATGAAACCATTAACGGCCGTTACCAACTCCGCAAAAAACTAGGCTAGGGTTTCTTGGGCATTGTCCATCATGGCAATTAATTTGCCTGACAGCATCGTATCATTTCTTTACACAGAAACTATACGCGAAAGGGAAGCCAAAATCTTTTCACGCACAAAGATGAAATCTTTCCTCTGCCAGAGTTTCAATTCTTATGAACTATGTCAACATTTTGCCCTACATTCTGTAGCCTTAGCAGTTACGACATGAGAACCATTTGAGCGAAGTTGTGGCGGGGTTGGCGGCTTTGGTATAATTCCACGTTTGGTGTTTTATGAACGAAACGGAACCGATGGAAACCGAGCCAGAGGCCAACGCCCCTGTTTACCGCTGCCCCTACTGCGACAGCGTGGTGGAACCAACCGTAAGCCACTGCTTGATGTGCGGTCGGAAACTGGCGGCGGGGCAGTTGGTGGTGGATGAGGCGGGGGCGCAGCAGATAGCCGCTGCGGTGGAGCCGGAAGAGGTGGAGCCGGCCGACGCGGAACCGGTGAATCTGGAGCCAGATGGTTTGGTTGCGGAGGATTTGGCTCAACCTCCTGCGGCTGAGCCTGTTGCTGATGACCAACCGCTTGTTGAAGAACCTGTTTTGATGGAGGAAACGGCCGTTTCTCCTCCCCCTACCCCCAAACCCAACCGCCAAACCATCATCTTTTGGGGATTAACGGCCGTTTGCGCCCTCATCACCCTCACCCTCAGCACCTTTGTCTTACGCTACCCTGCTCCGCAGCAGGCGTGGGTATTTATTGCCACCGACACCCCCATTCCCCCCACCGCCACCGCTACCCCTGTCTGGACACCGCTGCCCAGCGAGACCCCATTCCCCAGCCCTACCCCCACCATCACCCTCACGCCGCGCCCCACCGACACCCCGCAGCCCCCCCGCTTCCACGCCATCGCCGCCGGGGAAACACTGATTGGACTGTCGGTGCGCTACCGCGTTTCTGCCGAAAGCATTGCTGCCAGCAACAGCATGGGGCTGGATTCCCCCATTCAGGTGGGGCAAAATCTGGAAATCCCCTGGCCGACCCCCACGCCCGACCTGCCCTATATTCCCATCGAGATCAACGGCGAGGTCGTTTTGGCGGTGGCACAAAATTGCGAACTGTACCAGGTGCAGGCCGACGACACCGCCTTTGGCATTGCCGCCCGCTATGACATTCCGCTGGAGGCACTGCTGGCGGTGAACTGGCACACGCCAGAAAGCATTGCCCTGCTGCAACCGGGGGATGTGCTGTGTATTCCCAGCGTCGAGTACGATTTGCGGCTGCTGCCACCCACGCCGGGGCCATCCCCCACGCCGCAACCGACGGCGGCAGCGGCCGGGCCGGAACTGCTATACCCGGTGGCGGGAACGTTGGTGGAGGATGTGGAAACGGCCGTTTTGCTGCAATGGGTCGCCGTCAAAGATTTAGCCCCCGACGAATGGTACATGGTCG
>JAGQGA010000023.1 GCA_020432595.1 Anaerolineales bacterium
ACTGCGGCGGTAAGACTAAGAATCATGATAGTAGTATCCTGCTAGATCACTGCAAAGGATTTAGAGATAGTTTAAAGCTTTTGCTGTTAATTGCCACCCGTTTAGCAAATTGTATTGCGGGATAAACCCAAGCTCACGCTGAATCTTTTGGCTGCACACGGCCATATCTTCGGTAAGTTTGTCTAACATGAAGGGAGCAATGGGAGAATGCAGCCCCAACAAGGTGGCCGTTTTCTCTAGCAGCAGTAACCCGGTGCGTAAAGGCCAGAGTGGGAGCGTGAAGCGATATTTCTTTCGGTTGAGTGCCTGGTAAATCGCTTCAAGTATTTTTTGAAAGGTGTGGATCTGCCCATCGGCTACGTTGTAGATTTGCCCAGGAGCCTGCGCGTGTTCTGCCGCCAGCAAGGCCGCGTGTGCCAGGTCTTGGTCGAAGATGAGTGTGCGGCGATTTTGGCCTTGCCCCACCGGAATAAAAAGCCCCTTGCTTACCCAGCGTAAAATCTGGACGTAGTTGCCTTTCATATTGGCTCCGTATACGGAAGCCAGCCGTAGGATAACCGTTTTTGGCTCGCCTGTGGGTGAACAAAGAGATAAAGCTATGTTTTCGGCCGTTAATTTTGTTTGGGCGTAGATGGTTTCTGGGTGAGGGGTGGAGCTTTCGTCAAATATCTGTGGTGTTGTTGTGGTGCCGTAAACGTTGATGGTGCTGAAAAAGATGAGCCGCTCTACGCCTGCGGTTGCTGCCGCGTCCACCACATTTTTTGTGCCACCTACGTTAACACGTTTGTATTCAGCTTCAATTGCACTGGCTTCCGCAGGGTTTAGGTGGAGCTTGGCGGCAAGGTGGAAAACGAGGTGGCAGCCAGCGACGGCGCGTTGGACGGCGGCGGGGTCGGTTATGTCACCGATGATGGTTTCGACGTTGGGGGAGAAACGGCCGTTTTCCCCCCGCACCAACACCCGCACCATATAGCCACGCTCCAGCAGCAGGGCAACCAAGGCCGGCCCTACTGCCCCCGTTGCCCCCGTTACCAAAGCCCGTTTAGGAGACAATCGGCTTACGCTGTTCATACGGCTTCAACTTTGATGCCACAACATCCCGGATCAACTGATCATATTGTCTAACCACCGCCTGCCGCGAATGATGTGCCAGCACATAGTGATACCCTCGCTCCGCTTTTTCCTGCCGCTGCGCCTGATTCGCATACGCCGTGCGGACAGCCTGTGCCAATGCCACCACGTCCTCAGCCGGAATGGCCCAGCCACAGTCCGCCCCGTTAACCAAATCAGCCAATTCAGAATCAGGATCGGTGGCGGCAATAATCGGCCGTTGGGCCGCCATAATCGTATAGATTTTGGAAGGGAAGGTTTCTTTCCCCGTTCCCCGCTTCAAAGGAACCAGACACACATCCCCAGTGGCATAAATTTGCGGTACCACCGAGCGCGGCTGGTAGGGCAGCAGCACCACATTCGCATACGCCCCGTTTGCCAACTGCTCTGCCAACCACGCCCTTCGCGTCCCATCCCCTACTACCAAAAAACGCACATCGGGCAAATCCATTAGCTGCTGCGCCGTTGCCAAGATGGTTTCAAAGTTTTGGGTTAGGCCGATATTGCCAGCGTACAAAACCACAAACTTGTCATCCAGGCCGTGCTGCTGCGAAAACGGGTTTTGCCGGGAGCCAGGTGTCACAAACTCTGTATCAACAAAATTGGGAATCACCACCAATTTTTTAGGATCAACCCCCTTGTCCAGCAGTCGCTCCCGAAAACGTTCGGAGATCACAGTAATGGTGTGGGATTGGCGGTAGATAAACCGCTCTAGCAGTTCAAAGAAGCGAATCAGGGTCGGGTTTTGGAGGACACCCAAATGAACAGCGACATCGGGATATATCTCCTGCACATTGTAGATAAACGGAATGCGGCGAATCAGACGCATGATCCAGGCACTGAGGCCAATGGTCAGTGGCGGCGAAGGCACCAGGATAATCTCGCACTCTCGCGCCAGCCGCAGCGCGGCTATGGTGCTGATGGCATGAAAGCGCAGGTAATCCAGCAGCCGCGCCCCCACCCGGCTGCCTTTGACGGGGATGGAGGCGTGGTAAACGGGAATGCCGTGATAGTCGCTTTGATAAAGCAGCTTGCCCCACTTTTGGCGCAACGGCTGCCGCGCCACCGCTTCCGGCTCGACGTTGTAATGAGGGGTGGTCGTCATGACCACTAGTTCATGCCCTGCTTGCTGTAGCTCTTGGGCGAGTTCGCTCATTAGCACTGAGGTGGAAACGCCGTCAGGAGAAAACACCAGCGAGAGCAGCAGTACTTTTGCCATTATGCGTTTTTCTCGACTAGGTAGTTACCGATGACCAAGACATCCATCTTGGTGCGTTGGAAACAATCTATCGCTTCTTCGGGTGTGCAAACAATGGGTTCGTTTTCGTTAAAGGAGGTGTTGAGAATGACTGGCACGCCCGTTTTTTCACCAAAGGCTTTGATAAGGCCGTAATAGCGTGGATTAACGTGCTCCTCAACGGTTTGTAGCCGCCCGGTTCCATCTACATGGGTAACGGCTGGAATGACATCCTGTTTATCCGGCAGCACGTTGTAGACCTTGAGCATAAAGGGGTCGGGGTACGATTGGTCAAAATAGTCAGCAGTGGCTTCAGCCAGGACGGCGGGGGCAAACGGCCGAAATTTTTCCCGCCGTTTGATCCGTGCATTGAGGATATCTTTGGTTTCGGCAAAGCGGGGGTCGGCAATAATGCTGCGGTTGCCTAGGGCGCGTGGCCCCCACTCCATCCGCCCTTGGAACCAGCCAACGACGTTGCGATTGGCAACAAACTCGGCGGCTTCGTTGCACAATTTGTCGTCATCCAAGGCGCGGCCTGTTAGATTAGCTTGCTGGAGTGCTTTCTCGATGGTTTCATTGGAATAGGATGGGCCAGTGTAGGAATTGGTCATCTCAAAGTTGCGGGGGTTGCCGAGTATTTGGTGGTAAATGTAGTAGCAAACACCGAGGGAAGTGCCAGCATCCCCGGCGGCCGGCTGGATGTAAATTTCCTTGAAAGGGGTGTTGGGCAAGATTTTACCGTTGAAGGCACTATTGAGCGCAACCCCACCAGCCATGCACAAGTTGGTCTGACCGGTTTGCTTTTGCAGGTGGCAGATGATCTCCATTTCAGCTTTTTCTAGCATTTGCTGAAGGGAGGCAGCAATGTCTTCGTGATATTTGGTAAGCGGTTCATCGGGCTGGCGAGGGTCGCCCAGCAGCGAGACGAGTTTGTTGCTAAACAGCAACGGAATGGTTGGCGAGCCACCTTCCCATTTCATCAGGTCGCCGTCGGCAAAGGTGGTGAAGTAATCGAGGTTGAGTTCAAAACGGCCGTTTTGCTGCAAATGCAATACCTGCGCCATCTTGTCCATATAGCGGGGTTCACCATAGGGAGCCAGCCCCATCACCTTGCCTTCATCCCCATATTTGGGAAAACCCAACCATTGGCTGATCATGGTGTAAAAGTAGCCCAGTGAATGGGGGAAGTTGACCGTTTCATCCACCTCCATTTGCGTGCCATTGCCGCGCCCGCTCATCGTGCTAACAAAATCCCCCATGCCGTCTACTGACAAAATGGCGGCTTCTTCAAAGGGCGAGACAAAGAAGGCACTTGCCATGTGGGCGCGGTGGTGCTCCACGTTGTGGAACTCGGCGCGAATGCTGTTGGCGTCTACGCCAAATGCTTCGGCAAGTTGGCTGCGTAGATCGCTGGCTTTGGAGGCTGTTTTCAAGCGACCGCGCAGTAGCCCCAGGCTGGGACGTTGGGTCAACACATAGCGCACCTTTTTAATGAGGTTGGCACTGGGGTTGCGCGAAACCCCCACGTGGTCGAGGTCGTAGGCGGTAATACCCGCTTCTTCAAGGCAATATTGAATGGATTGCACCGGAAAGCCGGCCCAATATTTTTGCCGGGTAAACCGTTCTTCTTCAACAGCAGCAATAAGCTGGCCGTCTCTGATAAGGCAGGCCGATGCGCCGCCATGATAGGCATTGATTCCTAAGATTGTTGTAGTCATAATTCTAATACTCCGTTGTCAACTGCTCTTTGATAAGTTCTTCCAATTTAATATCCACTACGACACGATACCACCAAGCTTGGAGAAAATGATAGACAAAGCCTTGTTTGCCGTCGAGGAAACCAAGGAGAAAAATGTAACGATAGGTGAAGTAGATAAACGGCCGTAAAAAAAACGGCAGCCGATTCCATAAATCTTTTAGCCACGCTTTACGTTGGCTTGCGTTTTGCAGCGTGGCTAACGACAAGGCCGGAATTGTTTTCCGTTGAGTGTGCCAAAGGAGTTCTTGCTGAGCCTGGAGCGTGGCATAGCGCAGATGCTTTTGCAAATAAAACATGATGTCGTCTTCTTTGACGTTTTCTTCGATGAGGTCGCCTTTTAATCTGGCGGTTTGGCCTGTTACCGACCATTGTTCATCCATTAAGGTGTCGCCTTGCGAGAAGGAAGCTTGGGATAAACGCACTAGCCGCAGTTGGTAGCGTGGGTACATCCCCCCGTGTCGTAAAGGCTGACCGCGAAAAAGCTGCAAACGCCCCAGATAATACCCATCACAGCTATCAGATTGCTGCGACAGCGCCTGGGCAATGGATTGTTGCAGCGTAGGCGAAATTCTGAGATCGGCATCCAGCATAAGAAACCAATCGTGGGCGAATGAGATGTTAGCTAACGCCCATTCCCACTGCTGGCGTGGCCCTTCGTAAGGGTGGCACAGCACGATTGCCCCATATTCTCTGGCAATGTCTTGGGTGCGATCCTCGCTGCCTGAATCCACCACAAAAATTTCACCAACCCAGCCAACCAGACTTTGCAGGCAGCCAACAAGGTTAATTTCTTCGTTATAGGTCAGGATGACTGCCGAAATGGGCAAATGCTGTTGGCTACTGCTCACTGTGGATTTTTTGCTAGTCTTACTTAGACGATACATGTGGGTGTTGTGCCTCCATGTAAGATCCAATCATAAACGGCCGTCATTTGCTCGGCAATGGCAGGCCAGGTGTATTTTTGTTCGATGAGTAAACGGCCGTTTTGCCCCATTTCCCAGCGGCAGGAATCATCAAGCTGGGTTGCCTCACGCAGTGCCTGCGCCAGCGGCGCTGCGCCTACCTCGACCCACCAGCCGCAGTGCCGCTGCTCAATTTCAGCCCAGGGTGTGGCTTGAGTGGCAATGGTAGGCACACCACTAGCTAATGCCTCCGCAATCGAGATGCCAAAATTTTCGCTAAACGACGGCTGCACAAACAGATCTGCCTGCTGATAAAGCGACCATTTGGCATGGTCATCCACCGCACCAACAAAAATAAACGCCTCACCAAGATCGGCTGCATGAATGGCAGCCTGCACCTCAGCCTGATGCCCATTACTGTCTGGCCCCGCAATGACCACGCGCCACCCTTGGGGCTGTACCAACCGCATTGCTTCAACCAAATTTAGTAGCCCTTTTACTGGGTGGATGCGCGACAGAAAGAGAATAGTTTTCCTATCTGAAGCTGGTTTGTTGTGCTTGGTTGTGGTCAATATAGGTAGCTCTAACCCGTTAGGAATGAGGGCAATGGGTTGCCACAAATTGAGCTGCCGCAAATGCTCGGCTTCAGCCTCGGCGGTGGCGTGCAATACGGCGGCACTAGCTAAATTTCGCTGCTGATAGAGGTGCCAAGCCACTTGTTTCTTGAGAAATTTCTGTCGTCTGGCCCAGGGTTCCAGCGTGCCACGGGGGCTGATGACCAAGGGAAGGTTGTGTTTAACGGCCGTTTGTGCCGCCGCCCGGTTGCTGGGTTCCCACAAGCCGTGGTCATGAATCAGGTGAATCTCCCCGCTGCCCGCCAAAGTTTGGAGTGTTTGCTGGAACTTCGGCACCCAAATCTGGCGCAATCCCTTGGCTACCTGTCGTGGTACCAGCGTTGTTGTCACCCATGGTGATGCTGGCCGCATGGGTGGCGCAAATTTGGCTCCTAAATCAAGGCTAACAAGCTGCACCTGAACGTCTTTATTTGCCAGGGCATTGCACAACCCCGTTACCGAACGTGCTGGGCCGCCTGTTTCGGGCACAAGTGAGGCAATGGTGTGGAGAATCTTCATCAGGGTACGTTTTTAGGCTAAAGCGGGTTCCTCAGGTTGCAATTCGCCTAAATAGGCCAAGAGATCCTGCTGAAATCGCTCAAAGCCAAAGTTCTGCGCCACGTGCTGTTGGGCTGCTGCGCCCATTTGCTGCCGCAGTTGGGGGTTTTCTAGAAGCTTGGAAACGGCCGTTACTATCTCTTCAACAGAGGTTGGGTTGACCACATAGCCAGTTTTCCCGTTCACAATAACCTCTGGTGCAGCATCCGTGTTTCCTCCAACCGCAGGCACACCCAATGCCATCGCTTCAATAAAAACAAAGCCGAAACCTTCTTTTTGCGAAGGCATAATAAATAGTGACGCATCGGTATAATGTTGCAACAGTTGTTTGTCAGAGACACGGCCATGAAAGATAACATGGCGGCTGATCCCTAACTCGTTTACAAGCTGCATTAGTGCTGGTTGCCAATCACCATCTCCTACAATGTTGTAAACCAGGTTTGGAAAACGGCGTAGCAGAATGGGGATGGCTCTAATAACATAGTCGTGGCCTTTGTACTGTTCGGCTAAGGTCATGCGGGCAACGGTTAGGAGGGATAAACGGCCGTTATTAGCCTGCTCCTGCCCTTTCCCATCCAATACAAACTCTGACGAGATGCAATTGTGCAAGATGCGAATCTTCTGACGGGGCAGGCCATTGGCCTGCCCCGCTCTTGCGGCTGTAAATTGGCTTATCGAAATGATTTGGTCACATTGCTGTACCGCCAAACGCCGCAACAGTGGCAAAGGGTGCCAGGCATCAATACCATAAATGAATGTAGCCCATTTAGCCCCAAATAGCTGCGCTAGGCCATAACCTAAGGGTGAAAAGTTAACATGCCCCACCAGAATTAACGCAGGCTTCATTTTCAGAGCGGCTTCGATGCATTTTTGTACAAAAACGACACGGTTTCCCTGGCATGGATGGTAGTTGAAGGTTGGCTGGTTAAAGGTCGCTGGTACTGCAGCATTGGGAGAATCGGCCAGTACCATGGCTTTTACGGTGTAACCAGCATTCAGCAACACTTGGCAAACCATTTGAGTGTAGCGAGCAATACCGCCGGGTGGCCCAAATAAATCAGGGGCTATTAGTAATGCTTTCAAGAGAACCTCGGTTGCCGATTTGTTTTTTGCCTGACAATGTGCACCAATAAATAGCTGGAGCCCAAACAACAAGAAAAGAGGGTAAGCCAATCATTGACATCAAAGCCCATTCAAATGAGGTTGCAAACCTCGTTAAGAGTGCAGCATACAAGGCAATAGCCACTAATTCTTTTCGCCGTGGTACCAAAAAGCCACGGTAAAATATTGCCCACATAATACCCCATGCACAGGTTAGGATAGGCACCCCCAAGGCACCACCATTTAGATATCCTTCACCTATAATGAACGGAGCGGCCGATCCCCCACTTACCATTCCATAGACCCGTACCGAATATTGTTGTTGGGTTACACTCACAGGCTTTATTGGAAAAATGATGCGGGGTACTAAGACAAACGGGACTAAGGCTAGATCCTTAAAGTAAGTGTATTGCATTGTGCTTGGTACACGAGCCAGAGTAACTAAGGTAGCATCGAAGGCACCAAAGCGGCGGCTAAAATCGCCAATCATCACGTCAAGTTGCCTTTCGCTATATGCTTGCTTTAAGGCGACTCGGCTAATTGCTGCTTGTTGCGAGATTGACAAGGTTGTGCTTCTATCTAAACCATTTGACAAAGCCAAGTCTCGATATGACGACACAAAGGGCCACACAAAGAAAACAAGATAGGCTAATGACAAAATGACATAAGTCAAACGCATTTTGCGTCCGGCCAAGATAATACTGGCTATAATAACAAAGACGATATTAAGAAGGGGGGTTTTACCACCGGGGTCAATAATAAGTGGTTGGATGAACGGGGGGAGAAGGGCGAGCAAGGCTAGTAGCTTGTCAAGCCCCTTTTTGGGGTGCGAGCCGGCCAAATAAACAACGGCCAAGGCAGCGGCAAACATATAGAGATCGCTTGCCCAGGATAAAATTTGGTTGGTACTCGTACTGTAATTAGAACCTAGCGTACTAAATGTTGCTCCGGAACTTGTAAACTTTCGAGTTAGCTGTATGGTCCAAACGCCATAAGATAAGAAGAATGCTTTTCGGGCAAGCTCATCTAGAGAACCATGAAAGCTGTAGCTGATCTCCGTCCACTTCTGTACAAAAATGTTTGGTGTTTTGTAATAACCAATAAGAAACCCAATTTGTCCCAACACGATTAGTCCCATTGTCTCACGCATTAAGGTGTCATTACCTACATACAGCCCTGCATGTTGATCGATGGCGGCATATTCACTAAAAAACAAGAGTGTGATTAAGCGCAATGGGTAACTGATTAGCAAAAGTATTGATAAAACATAAGGGGGAGCAAATAGTGTAGGGTCTTTCTTATAGTGAAGAAATGGATAAATGCCAAGCACCAGACTAATGCCTGTCAAGATGCCTAATATTTTATCTGTAAATAATAAGCTTAACGCTGTTGCAGCTATAAAAGCAAGAAAGATTGCCATAAATGCAACAAGCGAAGTATGAGCAGTCCCCTTGCGAAAATTTCTTTTATGGTATCTATATTTTAAATAGCCTGCTTCCATAAGTTTGTTTAATCCTTAAAGAGGGTTTGCCCTATTTGTAGACCGCTGAAACAGGGCAGCAACGAGATTTATTTCATAGGACGACAATATGCCGGTGATGCGGAAAATAACGGCTGTTATGCCCAAATAAGTTGCAAATACAACACCCCACACCAATAACTTTTGCCAGCCTAACCACCCAAAACTCCATTGCCAGAGAAACCAAATGATGATAGCGCATGGAATAACCGATAAACATACTTGTCCTACAGACTTGATGGCCATAGAGAGAACGGGGATTGATGTCCAACGCTTAAAAGCATAGAGACCAATAAATGTTCCAATCATCAAAGCGATGGTTTCACCTATTAGAATGCCAACAAATCCGTAAGCTTTCCCCAGAAGCGGTACTAGAATAATATATGCTATAAGTGGGCCAATCAATTTTAAAACAGAAATTCTCGGTGTGCCCATCCCAACGGAGGCGGTTGTTATTGGCCCGGTAAATAAATCAATACAGGTTGCTAACAGTAACAACCTACCTGCCAGGGCAACCATAGCTACATCTTCAATGCCTAACCAAGCATGCATAATAGGCTCATAATGGAAAAGCATAAATACTAAAATAGGGATGGACACCATGCTTAAATAGGCAAGGCTCTTTTCCAAGAGCTTACTCAATGTTTCTCGGCGTTCCTGACGAGCTAGAACGGAAACTGTGGGTAGCATGGGTGTAAAGATTGTTGTGGAAACCCCACTTAGCTGGCTAACAACCCGCTTGGCGATTTCATAAGCGCCAACGGCCGTTAATCCTCCATAAGTTGATAAAGATAATCGAATAATTGACTGTGTAATGACAGAATAGACTCGATATGACAGATCTGCTGGACTCAGAAAAAACAACATTCGAAACAACTTTAAATCATCCCAGTTGACACGCTTCCATGCCAAGGTTGGTAGGCTATGCCGTGCATAGTAAAAATAAGCTCCCAACCGCAATAGCATCGCTAACATAACCCCAAGCAAGAGACTCGCAATGCCCCACCCAACAATAAGCCCTACTATCGAAGCCATAGCATTAATGAATGATGCCAAAATTTCAATGAGGTTGCTCCGATCATACAATTGTAACCCCTTAAGCACACTAACAAATGGGACAGTAAGCAGATTGCCAAAAGCCACAATAATATAAAGCTGTACAATCCATTGGAATTGCAAAACATCATCAGAACGGATTAGAATAGATGCAACAATATTTGCCCCCCAATATGCAACAGCTAGGCCAAAGCCAAAAATCAAAACATATAAGGTCATAGTCAAACTAAAAAGAACATTGATTTGTTCTATATCGTTTTCAGTATGTGCATCAGCAATATGTTTGATCAAGCTAGACTCTAGTCCCAAATCTAGAAATATGACATAGGCGTTAATAAGCAATATTAATCCCCATACACCGAAGATATCTAGCCCTATCCGTGCAACAATAAGTGGGGGTAAGAGTAACCCCATAATCGTTGACACTATAACTCTTAGTAGCGTTGAAAGGGAATTGCGCAATAGTTGTATTCTCAAAATTTCACCAGCTTCCGCAAAACATATCTATCTATTGGACAACCCATTTTTTCTCTTCAGCCAACCATTCGGGAATTGATTTGTCTGGCGTTTGTTGGGGAGCCAGCACTTTTTTCCCAAAGACAAATTGAAAAAGAGCGTTATACATTGCTCTCAGTACAATCATTTTTCGATTTTTAAATGCAAAAAGAGCTGCATAGGAAAACAAGAACAGATTCCGATACCAAACATTTAGCTCAAGAAGCAGCAAATATTTCTCGAAATAAGCAAGATACTCAAACCGGGAAGACGTAACCTGTGAGGTGCTGCCAGCCCCTTTGTGAAATACATGGGCATTTGGTTCATACAATACTTCAAATCCGATATTTTTAATGCGAGTACAGAATGCTAATTCATCTGCAAAAAAGCGGTCGGCTTCAAAAAAATAACCTGACTGCTCGATACATGAACGACGAATAATAAACGTGGGGCCAAAAACACAATCACACTGTGTAATAGTCTGTGGCGTTTGATTGTGCATATTACCTGTCCACCAGTTAATATACCTAGCAGCATGGTCTATCACTTTAGGTTTGCTATACAATACGCCTTGAGCACCAACAACACCGGCCATTGGATGTTGTGCAAGAGCATTTACTAAAACAGTGACAAGGTTTTGCTCCCATATAACATCACTCTCGGCACGAATAATAGCTTGCGTTTTTGGATCAGCGTTTTCATAACCTATATTATAAGCTACTGCAATACCACAATTAGTAGGTAGCTCTATTAGTTTAAAGGCATATAACTGTGTGACCCATTCTTTAGCTGCCCACCTTTTTAAACTAGCAACTGAATCATCGTGCGAGCCATTATCGATAATGATGACTTCCAGTTGATGGAGTGGGTAGTCTTGCTCAAGTAAAGAGTCAAGGAAGGCGATGGAATGTTCTCGAGTATTCCATGATGGCAGAAGAATACTAATCAAATAATCGTCATTCATTACAATTGCTCCGTTGCTGATCGGCTTCTACCCAAGAGATAAGCTGTTTGCCTCTATCCAAATATGTGTGGCCTTCATTGGTAACAAACTCATGGCTAGCCGCAGCAATTCTCCGGCGAGGGTCTTCGTTTTTTAGATAATAAGCTATTTTGTCTCTTGCCTCAGCTATTTCAGAAAAGCATTCAATGGTTTGCCCTTCCTTAAAAAGCTCAAGAATAGCGGGCGTGCGTTCTGTTAGAGCGAATGCTCGGCAAGCTGGTAGCTCGAATGTGCGCATATTGGGACCAGGCCAAGTTACAGCATCCATGATGTTAAGTGAGATTTTGCTTTTAGCGCACGCTTTAGCAAAGTCAGTGCCAAGAGCAGCTTGACCAGTCCATGCATTTTTTAATGGCGAATTTTGCCTTATTCGTTTCCAATGGTTGCCACCCCAGATTTGTAAATTAAGATCAGCCAGCCCTTCTAAGACCTGCTCTCGCTCTAAACGCCAATCACCGATAAAACCAATGTTAGAAACAGTATGAGTATTCGGTGACATCGGTTTATGAAGAAGCGTGTCAGCTGCAAAAGGCAGATAGGTGACATTATCGGCACCTAGCTTTTGAAATGCAGATTGCCAGGCTGGGGATGATGTCATGATCCTGTCAAACATGGGGAATGATAAAATGCGTTCATGATCCAGGTTGTGCGGACTGTCAGGGTATAGGCAATAAATTAAGGTATGTGGAGATAAGACTTTGATTTGCCCTAATGTCCCTGGACGAATACCATTTGTAGCGATAACCAACAATAAATCAGGCTGGATTATTTTGACAATTCGCAAAAGAAGCTGGCTTGCTTTTTGCCGCCATGGTTCAATCGTCACAAAGTTGCTAAGCAAGTAGCCAATTTTTCCGCCACGCGCAGTGAGGCGCATCGCGTTATTAGGTTCCCAGAAGACAACTTTCCAGCCTAGTTTTTTAAAAGCAGTTGCGTAGGATGCTTCAAGTGTGCTAGGTTGTTCATTGCCTACTATTAAAATGGTTTTACTCATATGTTTGGAGTGACGGAATCCACCTCTCAAATTGATGGCTTAGGATTCCGTCGCAAAGGCTAATGCTTGTAGTATGGCCTCGGCATTTGCCTCGTAATTGCATTCGCCGATGATTTGGAGCGAGGATTTGCTCATTGCTGCTCGCAGTTGATGGTTTGTTAAAAGTTGGATGAGCTTTTCACTTAGTTGCTCAATGTCTCCAACCGAGTAAATAAACCCATTTTTGCCCTCTTGCACTAGATCGACTGCGGCTGGGATTGCGTCTGTAGCAATGATAGGCAAGCTAAAGCACATGGCTTCGTTGATAACTAGACACCACGCTTCCCCTTTGCCAGAAGGTACAACAAAAATGTCGGCCATGGCATAATAATGGCTGAGTTCTTGTTGATTTTTGGTACCAACCAGATAGATGTTTGGTGATGGGTCTTCTTGGCAATAGCGTTGGACATTTGGGTACTCTGGGCCTTCACCCACAACAACGAGCGCAGCGTTTTGGTTTGCTTTGGTAAAGGCTTTGAGGATGTCTAACGGCCGTTTAAACGCTCGCATTAAAGCAACAAACAGAACAACTGGCATATCTGGCGGAATACCCAATTGCTGCTTCAATTCAGCCTGCTGGGGTTTTAGCACCTCCGCCTGTCCAATAAAAAACTCATTGTTCACAGCATAAATTGAGCGAAACATTTTTCTCTCAGGCACACCAAAATGCTTATAAAAGTGTTCAGCCAGTGTACCTATAGGCATCACAGCCGCAAGCTGCTGACACCATAGCCGCAAATACACCTCTTTTAGCTTGGATTTCCACCCTAGCAACTCATTATTAAGAAGAACATCCCCCCGAAAAATGACGGGAGTGCGCGTTATACGTGCAGCGATTAAAGCAATAATATCCGTCACTTTGTAGTAACTTAGAATAAGTAAGGCATCATACTGATGCTTAGCTAACTCTGTCGCAATACCAGGATTAAAGGATGACCAAGCCGTTTGGTTATCCGGCTGCCAAGACCAATTCCGCAAGAATTGATAACGATAACCATCGAGTAGCGGGACATCCCATTTTATAGCCTTACCATAACCTGCAATTTCTCTTTCTCTCAACCCTAGATCGTTCATGTAATAAACAGTGAGGTCAATTAAGGGATGTGCTGCCAATTGCTTCATCAAGGGAGCTTGATATTGGATAGGATGTGACAGTAGGACTGCCAATCGGTAAGGTGCTTTTCGCATTACGATTGCCCCTTTTGCTGGAGATTGGCGCGGTTTCTAGAGATATCAATATCTGACATCCACCAATCGTGACCCGAAGCTGCTTGAAAGCGATCTAGGTAGTTAAGAGATCGATCCGGTTGATCTAATACCACGGCTAAATTGAATAGGTGATAAAGAATGCCGGCATCATTTGGATATGCCCGTTCAGCCATCAGAAACCATTCGTTTGCCCACTCAATATCTTGCAGGGTCAAAAAGATTAACCGTCCCCAAACCACATAGTTTTCGGCTGATACAGTTCGCTGAGCCAAAATCTCATTGCTTAATACTTTGATAAGCTGGATGATATGTGGGTCAACCTCCGTGTTTTCCAAAATGGGAACAAGCATCAATTGTAGTTCATGGATTGAACACTGATTGGCAACAACGTCTGTTTGCCATAGGTGTACAGCTTGTTCTTTGCGGTTTGTCTCCCAATATAACGCTCCTAATTGTAGTGGCTCGGTACAATGGCAACTGCCCAACTGTTTGCATTGATCATAGTAAGTGTTAGCTAGTTCAAAATCGCCAGCAGTCATGGCGTGCTCAAACAACAAGCGAACGGCCGCTTTATTCTCACCACTTTGCTCCCATGCTCGTTCCAACAAATGAATAGCAGAGGAATTGCCCCATTGGTTCTGCTCTGGTTCTGTTTGAAGCATGATTACAGATGCTTGGTTCGTAAGGATTTGAGAATACAAGCTTTGGTATGATGTTCCTAACAAAAACAAGCCTGCCAGAAGCATGATGCCAGTTGATTGATGACGTGGTTGCATGAGTTAGATAATGGACGTGAGGGCAACTAAAGCCCATACGCGAGACCAGTGGACGTGTCCAGCTTGATACGCAAGGTAAAGTTCATCAACAGCTTGTGCATTAAACCAACCTTGTTCCTTCACAAGTTGTAGGCGGCTTTTCGTTTCTTTTTGTAAATGTTTCTCTAGCCAAAGTGCAAAGGGAAATGTAAACCCTTTTTTATCTTGACGTTGTTTAACGGCCGTTGGCAAAACCCCTCGCAATGCCTGAACAAGCAGTGGTTTAGGCGTATGAGGTTGCTCCGGCTGATGATTTTTGATGACCGCAGGCAAACGCAACAGCATTTCTACCAGCCGCACATCCAGAAAAGGCACTCGGACTTCAAGGGAATGTGCCATACTCATGACATCTGTATCACGCAGCAATTGATTATGTGTATACAACTTTAGTTCAGCACGGCTAATTGTCGAGAAGCTTTCGTCGTTATGCCCCACACCATTTATGTTAACAGCCATATAATGACCCAATTCAAACTGTCCTTTAGCTTGTTGCCACCACTCTGTAGTCATCAAACACTGTACAATACTTGGGGCAAATAACCCGCGCCGCGTTAAATAGGCAGCACCCAAAGAGGGTGGCTGTTCTAGAGCGTACCCAATGCGTCCAAAACGCTCTTTTTGGTTTTCAGGTAGCAGTCCTAAGGTTGATCGCACGAGCGATGCCACCCCTGGCAGAGCATGAGCCAGATAAAGACCCTTAGTAATAGTTGGTACCTGTGAGAATGTATTTTGATAGCCCCCGAATAACTCATCACCGCCCAGGCCTGACAGGGAAACAGTCAAGCCGGCTTGGCGTGCTGTTTGCGAGACAAAATAGGTGTTAATCCCATCAACTGTGGGCTGATCCATAACGGACAAAATGTTTTCCAGTTCAGCAGCAACATCAACGGCCGTTATACGGCGCTCAAAATGTTCTGCTCCAACTGCCTCCGCTACGGTTTTAGCGTAGAAAGATTCATCATATCCATCCTCAGCAAAAGCGATAGAGCATGTGCGAATAGGGCCGGGTGTTGCCTCACGCATTAAAACCACGATAGCACTTGAATCAAGCCCACCGCTCAAAAATGCTCCTAAAGGCACATCGCTCACAAGGCGGCAGCGCACGACATCCCTTAGCAGTGCTTGCACCTCAGAAACAGCTTCGTTGTAGGTAGGTGTTGGATCAACGGCAGCCGAAATTTGCCAATAATGTGTTGGTTCCAAAAAACGATCTGTTTGGCTTTCTAAAATAGAGGCAGCAGGTAGTGCTTCAATATATTTGTAAATAGTCAATGGCCCGGGAACACTTCCGGTCGCTAAATACCCATAAAGCCCAGCTGGGTTGATCTCATCACTTACGAGCCTAGATGCCAAAATAGTTTTCAGCTCAGACCCAAAAACAAAGGCCAAATCTGTTTCGGCATAATAAAGCGGCTTGATTCCTAAATGATCACGGCCTATTAATAGAGAGTTATTCTCGTCTCCAACACGGCGATCTAAAATGGCAAAGGCAAACATGCCTCGTAGGCGTTTAACCACTTCTTTTCCCCATTCTTCATATCCGTGTAAGATGACTTCGGTGTCACTATGAGAGAAAAAAGAATAATTTTTGTTTTCAAGTTCTCGGCGTAGTTCATCCGCGTTATAGATTTCGCCATTGTAGGTAATGATGACGTTGCTATCTGTATTCATCATGGGCATATGGCCGGCTGCAGACAGATCCCGAATGGCTAGACGACGATTGACAAGCCCAAAACGGCCGTTTGGCGAAACATAAAACCCCTGATCATCTGGGCCGCGATGGGCCATACTGTGAGCCATTGCCTCAAGTCGCAAATCTAAATCAACTATCACCTTGCCAGGTTTCAGGATAATTCCTGCTATTCCACACATAACCTTTCCACATTAGTTGCCAAGTGGATAACTATTACCCACAGGCTACCCTACAATCGCACTTTTATTTATCAACACTTGAATTGCCTCAATTTGCGCTAGGCCACCATGGACACTATGCGAGAGGCGCTAGGCCATTTAGCTCTTTCGCAGCAGCCCCAGCCTTAAAGAAGACAAGGAACCCCATCTCGCCAATAGTAAGTACTCGTTCTTTAGAGCCCAATTCATTTTGATTTCCCAGTGAATTTCTCATTTGCATACTTCCTGAGATAGAAACGTAGTAAAGGCTAAGCAACCTTTGCCTCTATGCCATGCATATGTGCACGCCATTGCCAACTGCATTGTATAGGCTAATGATTAAAGATCATATTACCTATTGGTAAAAAAATCGTGCAATAATCGTGAATGAACAGTACCATTGTCCCTAATCGATCTGTTAATAGCCAGTGAACCTCATGTTTGCTCCTAAATTTTTCACGGACTCTTGCCACACAATTTGTTTGCTTATGTGATATTTTCTTAAGAATTGTATAATCCCCAAGACACAAATCGAGTAGAGTGCAAAATAAGAAAGAATATCCTATGAGCAATAATAAACATGTAAATTTTTATAGGCAGCTATTGCCTGTCTTATTGGGTGGCTTTCTGGGAATAATTGCTTTGAACCTTTACCAAAGACAAAATCCCAATGCCAATTTCGAAGAATTAGCATTGGGCGAAACCACACAATCATTATTTGCCTCGGCAAATGGTATACCAATTCACTGTAGCGTGTTATCAGATGCTTCCCCGTGTATTGAAGGCTATTTGCAAGATAATAGCGATCTTATTCTTTGGCTCGGAAACTCCCAAATCCACGCTATTAATCAAAAACAAGAAGGTGATGAGACCGCAACTGCCATACTTCACCGCAGATTGAAGCAATCATCACAATACTTCATGGCATTCTCTCAGCCTAATGCTAGCTTACAAGAACATTATATCTTATTTGAATATCTTTTAGAGAGATTACCAGTTCATATACTTGTACTTCCAATTGTTTTTGATGACATGAGAGAGACGGGCATTCGACCCGAATTAGCCGATATATTTCAAGACCCCCAAATCGTAAGCCGTTTAAATGAAACCCTTATTGGGCGTACACTCCTGACTACTAATGGTGACAAGGATTCAGCTGGTAATGACATGGCGGCTCTTAATGATACTGTGCAAGAACAAGTAGAAAAATACTTGAACGATAATCTGGCTGAATCTTTCTCTTTATGGGAGCGAAGGCCAATTTCAAGAGGAAAACTATTTACCGATTTATATAAATTTAGAAATTGGGCATTAGATATTAATCCCTCATCAATAAGAAAGGTCATCCCCGGCAATTACAGTCAAAATATAGAGGCTTTTAATGCCATTTTAGACACTGCTAGAACCCATAATGTTAAGGTATTAACCTATATTGTACCTTTACGGGATGACGCTCAACCCCCATACAACATAGATGAGTACAATACATTTAAAGCTGAGATAGCCAGCATTACCCAAAGCCAAGGTGTCAAACATGTCGATCTAGAAAATTTAGTGCCAGCAGAATATTGGGGGGTAAAGCCTTCCACAACAATTGATGGAGATAATGAGCTTGACTTTATGCATTTTCAGTCAAGTGGTCACAAGTTGCTTGCTGAAGCATTACATAAAGAGTTGTTATCGTTAATTAACGAAGAAAGCCAAAAATGATTTTTAATTCACTCACATACATCATCTTTCTCACGATTGTCGTATTTCTATACTGGATTCTTCCTTATCGCAGTAGATTGTTTCTCCTATTATTTGTAAGTTTAGCATTTTATGGGTTTTGGCGGATAGAGTTTGTGCCAATTATGTTGCTGTCTGCAATTGTTGATTACTTGGTTTCTTTACAAATACCAAAAGCAAAACAAAAAAACAAAAAGAACCTACTATCTGTGAGTTTGTTTATTAATTTTGGCTTATTGTTTTATTTCAAGTATCTCATCTTTTTTTCTGAAAATGCTATTGGTCTTGCCAATCTATTGGGAGCAAATTTAAGCCCGTTAACCCTAAACATTATTCTGCCATTAGGCATTAGCTTCTATACATTTCAAACTGTCAGCTACACGATTGATGTATATCGTGAACACATCAAACCAGAAAAAGACTTTGTTCTATATGCTTGTTATGTAACCTTTTTTCCTCAACTTGTGGCCGGCCCAATTTTACGAGCCGCAGAAGTAATGGATCAATTGACACATCGCCCTTCTTTCACGCTAGATAATATCGCATTAGGACTACGGCGAATTATCCAAGGCTTATTTCTCAAGGTTGTGTTAGCAGATAATATTGCACCCCTTGTAGATGCAGGCTTTGCAATACCTGTTGCTACGATGAGCGCGTTAGATGTTTGGACGTTGGCATTCCTATTCGGCTTCCAAATATATTTCGATTTTAGTGCTTACTCACACATAGCTATTGGAAGTGCAAAACTAATGGGCATCAATTTTCCTGAAAACTTTAATTTCCCTTATTTAGCAACTTCACCTAGAGATTTCTGGCGTCGTTGGCATATTTCCTTATCTAGCTGGATTCGAGATTATCTATATCTTCCCCTTTCTGGCGTTAAGGTTCGAGAGCGCTCTGTACATGGCCTATCTGGTGCAGTGCAAGACAACCAAAAAACTAAGGCTCTCTTTATGACATGGGCTATCATGGGATTGTGGCATGGAGCAAATTGGACATTTCTATTGTGGGGGATATATCATGCTCTAGTCGTTTACATTTATCGGTTAGTTGAGCCATCTAGCCACAAGCTTAATACCTATATCAGCAAGGTAGGAGGTGTTATTGTTACGCTTCCCGTTATTATGTTAGCATGGGTTCCGTTTCGCGCAGAATCGCTAACTGCAACTGTTGGTATGTGGAGTAAAGTTGTTAACCCCCTTGCCTATACCTCCTTAAACATGCGAGAGAATGTCTATCTTGTTACAGCTATTATACTTGTTGGTCTTTTTGCAGCAAAATGGATTCAATTTTTGTTCAAGTCCAGAGACACGCTGACATTCTTTGGCGAGACAGTAGCTTATGCTGTCATGATCCCTTTAATAATTATCTTTCTTAGACCAATTGCCCAGTTCATTTATTTTCAATTTTAGCAACCCATGTGCTAAAACTCAGTAAGTTTTGTGAAAGTTCGTGACGACTCTAAACCTCAACTGTCACATTTGTTAGGCGGTTTGTTGAAGAACATTAACTATACGTTGCAGATTATTTGAAGTTAGACTAGATCCCGATGGTAAGCATAACCCTTGGGCAAAAACGCCGGCCGACACCCCACCCCCCACTACCTCATAACCCGTATAAACGGGCTGCATGTGCATCGGCTTCCACACCGGCCGTGCCTCAATGTTGGCCGCTTCTAAAGCAAGGCGCACCGCCTCGCGGTCAGCCCCAAACTGCGTCGGGTCAATCGTCAGGCAGGTTAGCCAGCGGCTGTGGTAGCCCCACGGGGCTTCGGGCATAAAGGTAATCCCCGGCAAATGTCCCAACGCCTCTTGGTAAAAGGCAAAATTTTGCCGGTGCGCTGCCACCCGTTCCGCCAGCACCCGCAGTTGCCCGCGCCCAATCCCCGCCAACACGTTGCTCATGCGGTAATTGTAACCCACCTCGATATGTTCATAATGGGGCGCATCTTCCCGCGCCTGCGTCGCCAGCTTTCGCGCCTGCGCCATTAGGACGGCATCGTCGGAAACCAGCATTCCGCCGCTGGTGGTGGTAATGATTTTGTTGCCATTGAAGGAAAAAACGCCCAGCGTGCCAAACGTCCCCGGTGCCTTTCCTTTATAAGTTGCCCCCACCGCCTCGGCCGCGTCCTCCACCAGCGGCACGCCGTATTGCTGACATAGCGCCACGATGGGGTCAAGGTCGGCTGATTGGCCGAAAAGATGCACCAGGACGACGGCCTTGGGTTTCCGGCCGACCCGCGCCCGCTGCCGCAGCGTATCTTCCAACAAATTGGAGTCCATGTTCCAGGAGACGGTCTCGCTGTCAATAAACGTCGGAATGCCCCCCTGATACAAAATGGGGTTGACGCTGGCGCAGAAGGTAAAGGTCGAAACCAACACCTCATCACCTGTCCCCACACCCAGCAGCCGCAGCGCCAAATGCAGGGCGGCCGTGCCGGAAGTAGTTGCTAGACCATAGCGGCTGCCAACGGCGGCGCAAAATTCGGCCTCAAACGCATCTACATTGGGACCAAGCGGTGCCAGCCAGTTGCTGGCAAACGCCTCCTGCACATATTGCTGTTCATAGCCAGACATGTGGGGTGGGCAAAGGTAGATGCGTGAGGAGCCATTACTCATAAGCTTTAACCGAAGAGTGCTGCTAAATTATGGGCATAGTTGAGCAATGCTTGGGGAAAGGCGGCCAGCCAGAGGCCGATGAGCAGCAGCAAGGCCAGCAGCCCGCGCAGCCAGAGGGGTTCTGCCGGCTGGGCAGTTGCATTGCCGTCAGGTTGAGGGGCAAAGATGGGGGCGAGAAGGCGGAAGAGGCCATAGGTACCCAGGGCGGTGGCAAGCAAGAGGAGGATGGTTTGCCAGGAAACGGCCGTTTCTCCCCACGCAGCCACCACTCCCGTCAAAATGACCCAGCGCCCGCCAAACCCCACCGTGAGCGGCAGCCCCAGCAGTGCTAGGCAGCTATAGACAAACAGTAGCAGGGCAAACGGCGACCGCCGCCCTTGCCCCGCCAAATGGGTTGCATTGTCGCCCTCTTCAAGCAGTTGCAGCCCTACCAGTGCCATCAGCAAAGCCAGCAGCCGCACCAGCAGCAGCGCTAGAGCGGTCTCCCAACCAATAGCGGGGGGGAAGGTGAGGGTGAGCAGTCCAAAGCCAATGTCGAGCAGCAGCAAGG
>JAGQGA010000240.1 GCA_020432595.1 Anaerolineales bacterium
GCCTGCGCCATGCCTTCATCCAGCCCCACGCGAGGAGTGTAGCCAAGCAGGGTTTGGGCTTTGGTATCGGGGTAAAGGGTGTGGAGCGTCATAAAGCGGACGCGCTCGCGGGTGAGGGGAACGCGCAAATTGAAAGTGTCGCGCAGCCAGGCAACGATTTTGGCTCCCCACAGCGGCATACTGCGCGGGGTTTTGCCACACATGCGGCCGTAGCAGCCAAAAAAGGTTTTGAAACTGACGTGGCTGTCTATGAGCTGGAAGGCTTGGTTGGGGGCTTGGGGGGAAACGGCCGTTAATAACAGCCCATCTACCATATTGTCAATAAACGACGGGTACGCATGACCCGACCCATCACCCACAATGCAAGGCGTGCCGTTTTGCACCAGCCGCAACATTTGCACCGACCAGCTTACCGACCCAGGGCCATAAATCATGCCGGGTCGGACAACCGCCACCTCAATGCCTAGCTCAGGACCAAGTTCCAGCACCCGGTTATCGGCCAACGCCTTGGTACGACCATAAACGTCGGCTTGGGTCGTGTCCAGTGGCGTATCTTCGGTAACAGTCGTCGTTTTGGGCAGCCCATAGGCCGCCATCGAGCTAACATAAACAAAGCGGCACACGCCTGCTTTGGCGGCCAGCCGCAGCAGTTGCTCCGTTGCCTCCACGTTGACCTTGTAGGCCATCGCTTCGGCTCCTTTGTTATAAACCAGCCAGGCGGCGACGTGGAAAACTACATCTTGCTCAGCCACCAGCTCCGCCAGCCGCGCCGTGTCGAGCATATCGGCGGCCTGCATATTGACCCCAGCCGCCTGCAAATAGGCTGCTTTTTCCAGGCTGCGCCCGGTGCCGGTGACAATCGCCTCTTCTTCGGTTGCCAGCCGCAGTGCCAGCCGCCCACCGACAAAGCCGGTTGCCCCGGTGACTAAAACTTTTTGCTTGCGTAATGCGTAATTGATATAGGACATATCGGAAATTGTAGCGATAAACCGGGTAGGTGTCATGTTTGACAGCTAAACGGCCGTTGTCTACACTACCCTAATCTGTAAGGTGGATTAGCAATCCGTCCTACTATTCACGAAGGAGACCCATGAGTCGTTTTATTATCCGTATTTTGATCAACGCTGCCGCTCTGTGGGTGGCCGCGCAACTGCTTTCCGGCATCACGCTTGCCCAGGATTTCGTCACCGTCCTCATCGTCGCCCTTGTTTTTGGTTTGATCAACGCGCTGCTCAAGCCCATTCTCACTATTTTGTCCCTACCGTTTATCATTGTCACGCTGGGGCTGTTTACGCTAGTCATCAATGGCCTGCTGCTGCTATTGGTTGACGCGCTCACCGATGGGCTAACAATAGCCGGGTTCTGGTGGGCTGTTTTAGGCAGCATCGTCATTTCCATCGTCAGCATGGTGCTTAACTCGCTGTTTGATGAGGAGAATAACCGCTAAATGTGGCTGTGGGTGGGAGGCATTGCTGCCATCATTGCGCTGGGGTTCCTGCTCTATTGGCTGATAGTCATCACCGAGGGGCTGTTTTTGGGGCGGCACTTTGTTGTTTGGCTTTACGACCGCACGGCGCACCAATATGATGGCATCAAGGAGTTTGATGCGCTGGCGGAGCAATTTTTTGTGACGCAGCCGCTGCTGCTTCAGCTCACGGGGGTTCCCGCGCCGCGTGTGCTGGATGTGGCGACAGGGACGGGGCGGCTGCCTTATTTTTTGCTCAACGAGCCGCTGTTTAACGGCAAAGTGGTGGGTGTGGAGCCATCGGCCAAGATGTTGGCGTTGGCGCAGGAAAAATTACGGCCGTTTTCCTATCGCGTGAGTTTGGTGCAGCAAACGGCCGTTCCCCTTCCCTTTGCCGATCACAGTTTTGATGCTGTCACCTGTCTCGAAGCCCTCGAATTTTTCCCCTCCGACAGGGAAGCACTGCAAGAAATGGTGCGCGTGCTGCGCCCCGGCGGCACGCTGCTCGTCACGCGGCGACGCGGCTGGGAAGCCAAACTCTTTTTAGGTCGCTATTGGTCGCAAGAAGCGTTTGAAACCTATTTGCGCTCTCTGGGGCTAGAGGGCGTAAACACCCAGATTTGGCAGGTAGATTATGACCAGGTTTTTGCCCAGAAGATGATTGTAGGGAGTAGGGAGTAGGGCGTACCTTTACACCCCACGCCCTACTCCCTACCCCCCACTCCCTACGGCTCTGCTGTTGGAGCAGGGGGAATGTCAATGGCGGGGGGAACGGCCGTTTCATCCCCCACAAACGTCACCGCTTCAGCTACCACCCAGGCCAGCTCCCCATTAATACAGCACACCTGCCACCAATCCTGCGCCGAGACGCTGCCAACGGCCGTAAATTGTTCCCCTGCTGCGGCCACCAGCAAAATGGGGTAATCAGTGCTGGGGCCACTGCGGATGTTAAGCCGTTCGACATTGACCACCACGCTGGGCAGTTCAGGCGTTGGGGTGGCGGGGATGGGAATGGCAGAAACGGCCGTTTGTGTGGGCAAGGGTAGTGGGGTTGCCGTAACAGTTGGGGTTGGCGTAAATGTAGCTGAAGCAGTAGCCGTTGCCGTTAGGGTGGGAACAGCGGACGGCAGCGTGGTTGCGGTGGCGGAAGGCGTAGACGTGTTTGCCACTGCCGCTACCGCTGCGACAGTAGGTAAGGGAGTGGTTGCTGGCCGCATGGCGAATTGCCAAATAGCAAAACTGAGCAGCCCCAACAGCAAAACAGCCGTTGGCAGCAGCCACCATCGCCTAGGCACCGGTTTTGCATCTGGCGGTGCGGGTGGTGCTGGCTGGGCTTGGCAATAGATGGGGCAGGTGGGGTGGTTGGGGCTGAGGCAGAAGGTTTGTTGGTGGTCGAGGGAAACGGCCGTTTCCGGCTTGGTGCGAAAACAGCGCCCCATTTGCGAAGGAAACAGCAGCCCCGTTGTAGGGTCATTGGCAACGGCAAAATGGGGGCAATTTTGGTAAACGGTGTCGCGGTCGGTCATCTGTTTTGGGCAAAGAAATGATGTTTAGAGATTAGAGATTGGAGATTATGAGCCTCATAATCTCCAATCTCTAATCTCAGAATTTTGCTTGGATCATGGGCGATTTGGCCGAATCTGTCAATGAAACTGTCACAAAATCGGTAATGGCGGTGTTTAGAGGGGTGAATGGCGACAAAGGACAAAGCTTTGACCACACTATCGGATAATGTTTTGCTTAAACGGCTGGAGCAGGGCGACGAAGCTTCATTTGAAACGCTTTTTCACCGTCACTATGACCGGGTGTATGGGTTGCTGTTTCGGCTGCTGGGCAACCGGGATGAGGCGGAGGAGCTAGTGCAGGAGGTTTTCCTAAAGCTGTATCGCCATGCCTTTGCCCAACAGATGTTTGCCAAACGGCCGTTTGGCGGCACGCCGCCGCACAATCTCAGCGGCTGGCTGTATCGGGTGGCGACCAACGAAGGGTATAACGCCATTCGCGGACGGCAGCGGCAGTGGCAGCGCAATCGGCTGCTGGTGCCAGACCCGGCGGGTGCGCCCGGCGCGGAGGTGGCGGTGGAGAGAAAGGAACGGGAAATGGCCGTTCGTGCTGCCCTGTCAACTCTACCGCCTCACCAGGCCCAACTGCTGCTGCTGCGCCAAATGGATTTGAGCTATGCCGAGCTGGCCGAAGCGTGTGACATTGCCCCTGGCTCGGTAGGGACGCTGCTGCGTCGGGCGGTGGCGGCTTTTCGTGAAGCGTATCAAAGGGAGATTGGGGATTAGAGATTAGAGATTGATGAAGGTTTGCAATCTCCAATCTCCAATCTTTAACCCCATATTTTTGGAGAAAACAGATGATCAACCCAAATGAGAATGAGACAGACATTTTGGATGTGATGGAAACGTTGGAAGTGCTGGAACCAACGGCCGTTAATGCCCCCCAACCAGTCCGCCAGGCATATGCCCAATTGCGCCAGCAGATGGCGCCCATGCCCCAGCGCAGTTGGTGGCAGCGGCTCCTGCAAACGCCAGAACGCCGTTTTGCTACGGTACTGGCTTCGCTGGTATTTATGTTTGCCCTGGCACTCAGCTTCCCCAGCTTCCGCGCCGCCGCCAGCGACTTCCTGGGGCTGTTCCGCGTGCAAAAATTTGCTGCCATTTCCGTTTCGCCGGAGCAGATAGCCATTCTGGAGCAGTTGGCTGAATCGGGGGTAACGCCGGGCGAATTGGAAGTTATCGACGAACCGACTGAGCCGATGCGCTTTGCCTCACTGGGTGAAGCAGCAAGGCAAACGGGGCTGACACCGCGCACGCTGCCATCGCTGGGTGATCCACAGGAGGTGCAGGTGATGGGTGGGGTAAACGGCCGTTTAATCGTCAACCTCGAAAGTGCCCGCACCATCCTCAGTGCCACCGGCAGCGACCCCGCCCTGCTGCCCGACAGCCTTGACGGCCAGCCAATCAACATCCAAACGTTTCCCGCCGTGGTTCAGCGCTGGGGCGATTTGATGCTGCTGCAAAGCGAAAGCCCCAACATCAGCTATCCCGATGGCTTGGATGCCACCCTCATCGGTAAAGCCATTTTGCGAGCTTTGGGGCTAAACGAAGCCGAGGCCGCACGGCTGGCGCAGCAAATTGACTGGACAGGTACGCTGCTGCTGCCCGTGCCGCAAAATGTTGCCAACTTTAGCGAAGTGACAATAGAGGGGACGAGCGGTATTGCGCTCACCAGTCTGGACAGCCAGGACAACATGGTGATGTGGCAAAAAGACGGCGTGATCTACGTACTGGCCGGCCGTCAGGATGTGGCGGGTTTGCTGGACGTAGCGGGAGAACTGCGGTAAAAAGGGGGTTACTGCCATTGGCATTTTTGGAGATTAAGAGATTGAGAGATTAGGAGATTATGGGGGATTACTCTCTCAATCTCCCAATCTCTTCTTTAGCCTTTGACCTATATGCCTGAAACGACAACCCCTGCCATTTACACCTCCCATTTGCACAAAACCTTTGGCAATAAAGTGGCTGTGGCCGACCTGACGCTGACGGTGGAGCGCGGGGAGGTGTTTGGCTTTTTGGGGCCAAACGGCGCGGGCAAAACAACATCGGTGAAAATGCTGCTGGGGTTGACGCGGCCAACGGCTGGGGAAGCACGGCTGTTAGGCAAGCCGGTGGGCGACCGCGAAATGCGGCGTAAGGTTGGCTTTTTGCCGGAGCATTTTCGTTTTCATGAGTGGCTGCGGGCGGGGGAATTTTTGGATTTACACGGCCGTTTATATGGCATGAGCCGCAGCGAACGACAAGAGGCCATTCCCCGCCTGCTGAAGCTGGTGGGGCTGGCCGACAGGGTGGAGACACGGCTGGGGGCGTTTTCTAAGGGGATGCTACAGCGAGTTGGGCTGGCACAGGCGTTACTCAATAAGCCTGACCTGGTTTTTTTGGATGAGCCAACGTCGGGGCTTGACCCGCTGGGGCGGCGGCTGGTGCGGGATATTATCAACGGGCTGCGGGGGGAAGGAACGGCCGTTTTTCTCAACTCCCACCTCCTCAGCGAAGTGGAGCAGACGTGTGACCGGGTGGCCTTTGTTCGCCAGGGGGTAGTGCTTAGCACAGCCAACGTAGCTGACTTTGATGCCGACAAGCTACAGGTAGTAGTGCGGGTGGGGCAGCCATCGCCGCAACTGTTGGCCGATTTGGGGCAGTTTGATCGGGAGGTGGCGTGGGAAAACGGCCGTTATCACCTCACTCTACCCCACGAAAGCGACCTCCCCCGGCTGGCAAGCTGGCTTGTTGGTCACAACCACACCCTCTATGAATTTACCCCGACTCGCCTATCGCTGGAAGATCGTTTTTTGCAAATCATTGGCGAAGATACGGGTCAGTAATCAGTAACCAGTTATCAGTTATCAGTAACCAGTTTAACTGATTACTGATTACCGATTACCGATTACCAAATTACTGGCAGCAAACCATGACAACTCTAATTATTGCCCAATTGACGATTCAAGAAACCCAGCGCAAGCGCATTTTGTGGCTGGCACTGATTTTGGGTGGGCTGTTTTTGCTGCTGTTTGGCATTGGCTTCCACTACATCTACAGCGATATGGAGCAGTTTGCTGGCAACCGTGACCAGATTTTCTTAGGCTTTTTGCTGATGGCTGGGCTGTATGTGGTCAATTTTTTGATTGTGATGCTGTCGGTGTTGACTTCGGTAACGGCCGTTTCTGGCGAAATCGAAACCCACACTATCGAAACCTTGCTGACCAAACCTGTGCGCCGCTGGGAAGTCGTGCTGGGCAAATGGCTGGGGTTTGTCGTGCTGCTCATTGGCTACATCATTTTGCTGGCCGGGGGCGTGATGCTCATTGTCTATCTTCGCGCCGGCTTTGCCGTGGAAAACTTGTGGGCGGGGCTGGGGCTAATGGTGCTGGAAGGGTTGGCGGTGCTGTCGCTGACCATTGCCGGGGGCACGCGCCTGTCAACGCTGGCAAACGGGGTGCTAACGTTTATGCTTTATGGCGTGGCCTTTATTGGCGGCTGGGTGGAACAAATTGGGGCACTGCTGCGGAATGAAACGGCCGTTGATATTGGCATTGTTTCCAGCCTGATTATGCCCAGCGAAATGCTGTGGAAAAAAGCGTCAGCCTTGTTCTTACCCTCGCTTGCCAACAACCCCTTCAACGTTGGACCATTTGCCGTCGCCTCCGAACCAAGCACGTTGATGTTGCTTTACGGGGGCTTCTATACCGTTGCCTTGCTTCTGCTGGCACTATGGAGTTTTTCCGTCCGTGATTTATAGTTGGCATCTGGTTGCCTTTGGTTAGTTGTCCTATTTCAAGACATTATTGTAGTCATTCAATTAGTTCCTCTTATTGAAAGCAAAGCAGCCTCAACAGGATAGACTTCTCTGCCGCTGAGATAATCTTTTGGTTCCATCCGAGTAAATCGCTCGTTAACCCCATAGCGGTTTAGTATAATTTAGATACTGCCCATGCCGGTCATATAATACAAGCGGGTCAACTATCCAAATTGACCCACTTTTCTACGCAAAACATGAACTTTGATACCAAAATTGCTATTGTCGTAGCTGAAGATTTAGCCATTTGGCAAAAACTTAACGTAACCGCATTCCTTACCTCTGGCATCGTTGGAACTACTGAAGGCATCATCGGCGAACCATATAAAGATGGTTCACAGCGGGCTTATCTGCCACTTTGCATTCAGCCAATAATTGTTTTGAAAACCAGCCGTGGCCGCTTGCAAACCATCCTCAACCGCGCCAACAGCCAGAAGGTGGCCGCTGCCATCTACATCGAAGACATGTTCGCCACCGGCCACGATGCCGCCAACCGCGCCACCGTCACCAACTACCCATCGGGTACGTTGCCACTTGTAGGGCTGGCCGTGCGCGGCGAGAAAAAGCTGATTGACAAGATTGTGAAAGGAGCCAAGCTCCATGATTAAAACACCCGTGTAGTCGAGGATTCCAATCCTCGCTCCAAGGCTGGCTGCTATGAATTGGCGGAAACTCCTCTTGATATTTGTTCTGTTCCTCTTAATCCTCATTGGCGGCGTGCTGCTGTACGCCTTTTGGCCGACCACGCCTAACCTGGCACATTTGGCTGCCCCGGCTGGAAGCCACGACGTGCGCATTCTGCGTGACGAATGGGGGGTGCCGCATGTTTTTGGCCGCACCGATGCCGATGCCGCTTTTGGGTTGGCCTATGCCCACGCCGAGGATGACTTTCTCACTATCCAGCAAATTTTGGCCGCCAGCCGTGGTCAGCTTGGGCGGTATTATGGCGTGGATGCGGCGCCCAACGATTACATGGTGCAGCTATTGCGGCTTTGGGAGGT
>JAGQGA010000241.1 GCA_020432595.1 Anaerolineales bacterium
CTCCTATACCCCCGTTTTTTTTTTTTTTTCTCTCAAACCGGGTGCCCACGTCAACGGCGTTGGCTCCTTCCGCACCACCATGCAGGAAATTGACCTTGCTACCGTGCAGCGGTCGCTGGTGGTGGTGGATTCCCGCGAGGCAATGTGGGAAGAGGCGGGCGATCTCGTCATCCCCCTCAACGCTGGCGACATCGCCGAAAGCCACATCCACGCCGAACTGGGCGAACTTGTCAGCGGAGCCAAGCCGGGGCGCACCAGCCGCGACCAAATTACCTTCTTCAAATCGGTCGGCGTGGCCGTGCAAGATGCCATCTCCGGCCGCATTGCCCTGGAGAATGCCATCGCCCACGGCCTGGGAACGCTAGTCCACCTTTAAAGAGGCAGAGGAGCAGGGGAGAATTTCTCTCCCCTGCTCCTCTGCTCCCCTGCTCCCCCGCTTCTTCTCGCCCCTGCTAAAATGAGTACCGCCGATCCAATATTGCCCCCCTTTCACAGCTTGTTATACTCGACTGCATGAGACGAATTTTCTTTTTGCTATGGTCGGCCGTGCTGCTAACGGCCGTTTGCACAAGCTGTACCAACAACCCCGCCGAGACGGAAGAAACGGCCGTTGTTGCCACCCCAGAAACGGCCGTTCGTCCCACCGAACCCAGTCAACCGCTTGATGACAGCAACTTCATCGTCATTGCCACCGATGCCCCCAACCCGCCCTTCACCCAATTCGACCTCTTTGGCAACGTCATCGGCTACAACAGCACCGTCATTGAAGCCCTTTCTCGCATAGATGGCTTCGAGTATGAATTTGTGGTCACCCCCTATGAAGGGGTGTTGGATGTGATGGCGGCGCAGCCCGGCGGCGACATTGATGCCGTCATGGTTCCCGTTCCCATCCCCACCGCCCCGCCCGAAGGCATCGCCTACACCGCCCCCTATTTGGAGTTAGGGCAAATGCTGGTGGTGCTGGCCGATGACACCACTTTGCAAAGCAGTGCCGACATCAGCAGCGGCATGAAAATTGGCGTGGTAGGCGACAGTAGCAGCGAACAAACAGCACTTGAGGTAATGGGCTTGTCTTCCGATCAGCTCGTCACCTTTGACAAAAGCGTAGCTGCGCTGACGGCACTGGTGGCTGAAGAACTGGACGCGGCGATTATTGACAGCTATTCGGCTGAATATTTTGCCGGGCAGTTCCCGGAGCAGCTTAAGATTGTGGGGGGAAACGGCCGTTCTGCCTGGCTCAGTGCCAAAGCTTACGGGTTAGCCGTTGCCGCCGCCAATGAACCGCTGCTGGCACGGCTTAACGCCGCTATTGCCCAGGCCGACAGCAGCCGCACCTTGCAGCAGCTTGGGCAAACCGCCTTTTTGCCCACCGACCCCTTTGACCCCGGTGAATCTCGCGTTGGCACCACTTCTTCCACGCTAGTGCTGGGGGTACTGGGGAATTTGGCCGATATGGATCCGGCCAGCAACCCCGATTTGCTGCGCTGGGAGGTCATGAACAACGTCATGAGCGGCCTCTATCGCTTGGACGCGACGGGGCCGGTTCCCAATCTAATTACTGGGTCGCCGCAAATCAGCGACGACAAGCTGACCTATACGTTTTCGCTGCGGCCGGATGTGGCGTTTAGTAACGGCCGTTCGCTCACTGCCGATGATGTCAAATGGAGCATCGCCCGTTCCGCTCGGTTGGGCAACTTCCTCGTCAACGCCTTCCTCAAGGACAGCAACGACGATGGTTTTGCCGATGAGGATGCGGTGCAGGTACTTGACCCACTAACCGTGCGGCTGGTGCTGCAAATCCCCACCGCCTATTTGCCCAGCCTGCTGGCAACCCCGCCCTTTTTCCCTCTCGACAGCAGTTGCTATGCCGAAACGGCCGACTCTGCTAGCGTTTGTGGCGGCATCGGCCGCTATACTATTGCCGATTGGGCGACGGGGGAATCGCTGACGCTGCAAGCCAACTCCGTCTGGTTTGGCGATGCCCCCAACTTTGAAGCACTCCAGCTTGTTTTCTACAGCGACCCCGGTAGCCTGCGCCGGGCGTTAGAGCGGTTCCAATCGGTAGACATGGCAATCAACGCCTTTGGCTATCAGGAGGCATCGGCATTGGCACGCCAAGACGTGGACGGAGACGGAACGGCCGATTTTACCCTGTGGGATGGCCCGACTTTTTTCAAAAGCTACCTCGTTTTTGAGCAAAGCCAGGAGCCGTGGGACAAAAAGCAGGTGCGGCAAGCCGCCGCCTATGCGCTGGATCGGGATGCGCTGGCGGTGTTGTTTGGCGGCAGCCGACGGCCGTTATTAAGCCCCATCCCCGATACCATTCCCTTCTCGCAGCCCGTTTACCCAGCGCGTGACCTGGAACGGGCGCGGGCACTGCTGCTGCAAGCGGGGTACAGTGCTGGCAAGCCATTGGAAATTACGATTTGGTATGAAAATAACGGCCGTTATAGCCCCCAGGAAGCCGACTACGCCACCCTCATCAAGCAGCAGCTAGAGGAAACGGGCGTTTTCCAGGTGACGCTGGAAGGGGTGGTGTGGGAAAGCTTCCGCGCCCAAATTTCCCAGTGCGCCTATAGCACCTACCTCATCGGTTGGCCCACCCCCGGTCAGCCCACCAACTACATGGATGCCACTAGCTGGACCGATTTCTTTATTGAAAATACCGACAGCGGCTTTTGTTCCAACTACGAAAGCGAAACGATGACGCGGCTGGTGGAACAGGCCAACGAAGCCACCGATCCGGCGGCGCGGCAGGCCGTCTACAGCCAAATCCAGCAGCTTTGGGCCACCGACCTGCCCACGCTTGATCTGCTGCAAGAGCCGCGCCGCGTTCTTTCGCTGGCAAAAGTGGGCAACGTGACGTTTGATCCCCTAGGGTTGTTAGATTATGGGACGTTGACGAAAAGTGGGGAGTAAGGAGTGGGGTGTGGAGCGTAGGGCGTGAGGAGAACTGCCAAGCTGCCAAGCCCACACCTTACTCCCTACGCCCCACTCCCGACAAAACCAGGGCTATAAAATTGCGATGAACAAGGGCTACCCCTCAGCTTTTTTCTGTTTGCGCCGTGCCTGTGGCCCCACCACCCGTTCCTCACCCCGTAGCAACCGCTTGATATTGGGTCGCAATGCCCAAGCAACGATGGCTGCTGCGGCAAGACCGCCAATCAAATAGGCGGCGGTGGCATCAACGCCGGTGATATAGCGGACGGCAAAGATGATGGGGATGATGGCTCCCATTGCCAGCGAGGCGACAGAGGCAATGCCGAGGCCGAAATAGAAGGCCAGCATCACCAGAAAGGCGATGGGAAACATGGGAAACCAGATGGCCGTTGACCAGCCTACGTTGGGGCCAGTGCCTGCCCCGCCACGAAATTTGAGGAAGAGCGACCAGTTGTGACCCACAACCGACATGACGCCAGCGACGGCGAGCGCCCACGGTAGCCATTCGCCGTTAAGCACATTGGTGAATAAAAGCCGGGTTAGCCAAAGTGCCGTAAACCCTTTGGCAACATCGCTTAGGCTGGTGAGAACACCGACCCCTTTGCCAGCTGCGCGGAGCGAATTGGTGCCACCCGTGCGGCCGCTGCCAACCTCGGTAAGAATTTGCCCTGTTTTGGCTTTGACATAGATGTAGCCAAAAGGAATTGAGCCAAACAAGTAACCAATGAAACCCGCGATAATTAGATAGACGATGTTGACCATATTTTCCTCTAACTGCTCCTCTGTGTTGAAATAGACACCATATAGAACACATGGAATGTGTCATGGTTGCTCAAGTGTGAGTGCTACATTTTGAATATTTCCGGCGACAATAGTGTAGCCAAATACGGCCGGTTCCACCCTGTTTTGTAGGGTAATAATGAGTTGAATTGTATCTGGATAATACGCTTGTGCCACATCGGTTGGGGAGGGGTAGGCGGGGCTGCTGGGATGGGAATGGTATATGGCTAGGAGTTCCCAGCCGTGCTTTTCCATGTGAAGCATGGCTTGGATTTGCTGAATTGGCTCCATGTCGTAGGCGGTTTGGCTCTGTAGCTGGTTGTGAATGGGGTAGTGGTGGATTAAACGGCCGTTTTCCTCCCCTGCCAACAGCCCACACCCCTCTTGCGGATAGACGGCCTGCACGTGATCCACCATGGCCTGGTAGAAGGCGTGAGGAATGGAGCAGGCAATACGGCGCTGCATGGGGAGGTGAGGAACGGCCGTTAACAGCGAAGCAAATACCCCTCCCGTGGGCACAAACCCCAGCCGCTCATAAAATCCCACCGCATCGGTTCGCGCTGCCAGCGTCACTCGGTTTAGCCCTAGCTCCACCGCCTTTGCCACCAGCTTGCTCACAAGTTGCTGCCCAATGCCTTGTTTTTGCCATTCCGGGCGCACCACCATTTGCCGGATGATGCCACTGCCGTCTGTTTGGGGCTGTAGCTGGCCGTAGCCAACGGCCGTTTCTGCCTCACCCACTGCCACCAGATGGTAAAACGGCCGTTCGGCAGCGGGGTCAATCACTGTGGGAGCAAGACCGTGTGGCGCAAAAAAAAGGCGGTAGCGCCAGTGGCGCATGGTCTCGTAGGCGGGTTCGGCGATGGTGATAAAGCGGTAGTTCATGATGGTGCGTGGTGCGTGGTGCGTAAAAGATAAACCACGCACCACGCCCTGATACCTATGGCTCCACCGTCAACGTGCCCCTCATTCCCGCCTCGGCGTGGCCGGGAACGGTGCAGACGATTGTGTAGGTTCCGGCTGCTGGCGCGGTGAAGGTGATGCTTTTGCTTGTGCCGCCAGCAATTTCGCCCGTCACAGCACCGGCAAGAGCATCGGCATCGCTGGCAGTGGTGGGGTCAATGCCGGTGCTAACAAGCAGCCAGTTGTGCGGTAGTGCCCCGATGGCGGTGAAGTTGATGGTGACTTGGCTACCAGCTTTTACAGCCAACGCGGCCGGCTCGTAGACAAAGTTGTCATTGCCAGTGACATCAAAGCTGAAACTTTCTCCACCGCAGGCTGTGGTAAAAACGGCCGTTATTCCCAGTATCGCCAACAAGACAAAGCGTTTCATAAGTTCTGTTCCTCATGATGACCAATATGCCGATTCAATGGCTCACAAAAGGATGTTACTTCACTTTATCCAAATAGCACGCATTCACCCCAAAACAAAAAGGCCGAGCAATTTGCTCGGCCTTTTTTAGTAAACAGTAGTGTACTGCGGCTAGTTCGCGTTAATGGTAATCCGCTTGGGCTTAACTTCCTCAGCCTTGGGGATATTTAGGGTCAACACACCATTTTCATAGTTAGCAACCACGGCCTCGGCATTGACAGCTACTGGGAAGCGGATGCTGCGGCTGAAGCTGCCGGTGCGGCGTTCGCGGACATGGTATTTTTCACCTTCCTGCACCTCTTCACTTTTCATTTCCCCTTTGATGGTCAACACGTTGTCTTCGAGCGTAATTTCCACATCATCGGGATTGATGCCGGGAACTGAAGCCTTCACAGTATAGATAGCTTCATTTTCGGCCACGTCCAAGGCGAGACCAAATGTAGTAGGGGTCTCAAAGCGAGCCATAGGGAAGGAACGGTTAAACATGCGGTCAACTTCATCGAAAAGATTCATGGTGTTAAAGCGTACTAAGTTTGTCATTTTTATACCTCCAGGTTGTCTCCTGTCTGTTTAATTGATTATGTTGGTTAAGCGATGTGTTATCGTTATGGTTGGTATTATGGCGGGGCAATGTTAGAAAAAAATATGACGAATGTTAGCGATGTATTGGAGGCGTGTAAGAGGAATGTTAGCGGAAGGCGGGGGAGCAGGGGAGCAAGGGTGCAGGGGAGAAATCCCCTCTGCTCCTCTGCTCCCCTGCATCTTAAGGGAGGGGAACGACTACAAAATCTCCGCCGCTCGGCGTAGCGAGGCGTTGGCCGGTGGCGGGGTTGTAGAGGCCAATGCGGAGGGTGAGGTTGGGGGGAAGGTCGGTGGGAAGGGGGAGGGTGTGGCTGTCGCTGATGTATTCACCGGGTGCCCAACCGCTGGTGGGGCGGCTCCAGTTGGCGGGTTCGCCGTCAGCCTGGGCGATGATTTGGCCGTCTTGATCTACTAAATGGATAAAGACGCGGTAACTGGTGGGGGTTTCGGCGTTGGCTCGCCAGAGGAGGGAGATTAGGAGATTGGGAGATTGGAGATTGGAGACTGTGAGGCCGATGAGGGTGGCGAGGGGCTGATTGGTGTCAGGGTTGAGAAAGGGGGTGTTAAGCGATGTTTCCACTGCTGGCTGCACAAAAACCCGTTCTGGTGCTTCGATGGCTAACTCACCTAGGGGTATGTCGGCGACAAAAAATTGATAAGAGCCGCTGCCGAGGCTGGCGGGCAGACGCAGGCTTTGCTGGGCGCGGAGGAAATAGCCACGCGGCCAAAGGTCATCGCTGGCTGGTGGGGAAAGCGGCCAATCGGTGACTGCGTTCCCCGCCGCATCACGCAATTCTAGCGGGAAGGTGGCGCGAAGGTCGCCCGTGCGTTCCCAAAACAGCGTCAGTAGCAGCGGGTCGCCGGGAGCCGCTTGCTCACGATCCTGGCTGTAGCCATGAAGTATAAGGCCAAATTCGGCCAGGTCGCCAGATTGAGCAACTTGTGGGGTGAGGGGTGTGGGGCGGTTGGGGAGGGTGACGGTGATTTGGCCGAGAACGGCCGTTGGTCCCACCACTGCCCCCGTCTGGCTGTCGGTCAGCGTCAGCGGTTGCAGGGTGTTGCGGTCAAACTGGGTGACGACGATGTTGTAGACACCGGGGGGCGTGCCAGGCAGCACCGCCACTTCGCGGCTGTCCCAGCCCCATTCGCCGGGCTGCCACTGGACGGTGGGGGGCAGGTCTTCATAGAGGCGGGGGCGATGGGTTTCTTTGTCGCTCCACAAAAGGCCGTTGGCATCGGCCAGCCAAACGTTGGATTGGTATTGGGTGGCGGGGGCAGAAACGGCCGTCCACGCCAAGTCAATGTCAAAAGTGCTTCCGCTGGCGACGCTGTTTTGGCTGAGGTTGTAGCCATCGAGCCGCAGTTCGGCGGCCTGTAGGCCGGCCGTATGGGTCACGTTTGGCCGGCTGGGCTGGTTGAGGGGGGTGGGGAGGTGGTCGAAAACGGCCGTTTTTAACAACAACAGTACGAACCCAGTAATCAGTAAACGGTAATCAGTAATCAGTGGTCGCTTTTGCGGTTTAGCTTGCGTGTGAAAACCAGCAGACTGATGACTAACAACCGACAACTGATAACCAAGAATAACCGTAATTGCTAATGCCAACAGACTTAACGCGACCAAAGCCGAGCGCACGGGGGTTGAACCCCAACGAACCACTAATTCATGCTCCCCAGCGGGGACGGGGAAGGTGATGAGACCTTCGGGTGCGCTGGGGGTGATGGGGACGGGCTGGCCGTCTATGGTGGCGACCCAGCCGGGGAAGGCGAAGCTGAGGAAGCGAGCGGTGAACGGTTCGGGGTTGCTGAGGCTGGTTTGGCCGCTGCGGGGCTGGTTGCTTTGGCTGTAGATGGTGACGCTGGCGGGCAGGTCAAACCGCTGCGGTGGCTGTCCGGCTTGGTAGTTGGCTTCGAGGGGGGAGGATAACGGCCGTTTTTGCACCGTGCGCGGAAAATAACTCCCCTCAGGGTCAACTCCTACCAGCCCCGTTTCCCGTTCATAGGCATGGACATCGTTAATGGTGGGAAAGCCTGCTTCTTGGCAGAGGCGAGGGTAGAGGTTGGGAACCGCTTCGAGGAAGAGGAGGAGGAGGGCGAGGGGGAGGAGGTAGCGTAGGGTGTGGGGTGTGGGG
>JAGQGA010000242.1:0-1781 GCA_020432595.1 Anaerolineales bacterium
ATAACGGCCGCTTTTGCCGATAGGCACTCCAGCCTAAGTAGGCTGCCAGAAACCAGGTGAGCAACGATAGACCTAGAGCAAAAACGGCCGTTTCCTGGCTACGACCACCACTGCCCACTACCATTAGCCAACCATTGATCCGTTCCCACAAAAATGCGCCGTTTTGCCGCCAAAAGGCGGTTGTTGCTGCCCACCCTTGCCACAGCGTGAAGGGTGTGGGAAATAGTTGCCCCAGCAGCAGCAGCGGCCACAGTAGTCCATAGCTGGTCAGCATGAACCAGGCGGCCAGGGTGGATAACGGCCGTTTTGCCAAAACGACTGCCAGCACAAACCCCAAAACGGCCGTTGACGCTACGATATTGTCTTCTGGCACCCACTGTACTGCTAGCACACCGCCAACCACTGCTAGTAGGGTAGCAAATAGCAGAAAGAGCGGCAGCCAACCTTCGTCTGGCCGATATTGCTGCCAAAGTCGGTAGGCTAAATTAAGCAGCATGATCGGTTAGTGGGGAACGCACGACAATTGTGCCACCACTGGGAGTGGTGCGGAATTCCCAAAAGCCACGTGGTTGCTCTGGCTGAGGTGGTTGACCCAGATCACCGCGCCGCACGATTTGAGCCTGAAAACCAAGCCGATGAACGGCCGTTTGTATTTCCGCACTATTGCCTTGTCCACCAAAACTAGGCCGGTCTAGCAGCACCAGGGTGCTTTCAATACCACTTCGCGCTAACGTTAGCAGTTGGGGAAGCCAGTCAAGGGTGTTGCTGGCTGTGATGATGATGGCGGCCGCCCCTTGTTGAGCAATGTGGGCTAGATCGCCCATTGCCTGTAGTAGTGGTAGCGTGCCGTTGGCTTGGCTCAACGCCAACGCCCGTAATAGCTTCCACTGCTGCCCTTGGCCACTACCTGGTGCAATGATTTGGGGTGGCTGGCCGTAGCTAGCTAGTCCAATGGCACGGTTTTGACCAATGGCGCGTGCGACTAACGCAGCTGCCAAGAGAATAGCGTGTTCTTCGCTACTGTCTGCCCCGCTGCCAAGCTGAACGGCCGTTTGCACATCTAGCAGCAGCCAAATATCCCCTGCTGCATCTTGGTCAAATTGCCGTACATACAGTGCTTCGCGGTGGGCACTGGTGGGCCAGTGAATCCAGCGCAGCGGGTCTTGTGGTTGATAGCTCCTTACCGTGGAGGCATTGATGGTGGCTTGCCAGGCTTGTCGCCGCATCCTTGCCTGTCCACTGCTTTGCCCAGCGGGCAGGGCAATGGGCAGTTGGCTGTGGATTGGGGGGTGGATGATGATTTCGCTGCTGATTGGATAATGGTGGGTGACGATGAAGATGCCAAACGGGTCGCCGCTACGGAGCGTCCAGGGGCCAAGGGTAAATTGACCGCGCTGCTGACAAACGGCCGTTTTTCGCCAGCGAACCGTCTGGTTGCCGCCCACACTCTGCACCACTGCTGCCTGGTAGCCCGGCACCGTGGCGTTGTCTAGCACCTCTACCCAAAGTGCAGGCAAAGCTCCTTCATTATGAAGCGTAAACTGCTCCTCTAACTGGTCGCCCACCGCCACCCAGCCAAAACGTAGCCGTCGCTCGCCGTGCAGCTCCCTTGCCAACTGCTTGGCCCAGACATAGGCGATAGCAAATAGCCCTCCAAAGCCGATCAGCAGTGTGTTCCAGACCCGATCCGGCAGCAAAAATGCGGCCAGCAGCAGCAAGAAAAGCCACAGCAACGGCAGCCACACCCGCAGTTCCACACGTACCGTTGCCTTCTCAAGCTT
>JAGQGA010000242.1:1881-7772 GCA_020432595.1 Anaerolineales bacterium
GCCAGCAGCAGCAAGAAAAGCCACAGCAACGGCAGCCACACCCGCAGTTCCACACGTACCGTTGCCTTCTCAAGCTTTTTCATGTTGTCATTGTCCCATATGGTTGGAGGGATGCAACTGTGGGGATAAACAAAAACACCCCGCCACGATTTTGGGGTCGGGCGGGGTGGATGGTAGACCTTTGGCTCTCAGGCTGGCTATTTCCATAACCAGAAATTTGATCTACACTATGTACTTTGGTAGTACTATAGTACTATAATCTAAAATCATTAAAATGTTTCTTAAGAAAACGGCCGTTTTCTAAAAAATCCAAAAATCGTTTTGCTAGTGTCGAATCAAGGGCAGATAGCTGACAAAAAACGCCTGTGACCCAGGTATAACAATCGTGCTGACGCTGTTACTGGCTTGCCCTGAACCCAAATAAGCTGTGTTATCGAGCGTAGAAAGTGCGCCGACAACTACATCGTCAATGTACCAGCCATCAGCTGCAATAATGCTGTCGGTGGCAAACCGAAAGCGGATTTGCACCGTTTGCCCCGCATAGGCGGCCAAATCTACTTGGCTTTCCTGGTACCCCAGGCTGCTACCCGTAAAGGCCGGCCGGCCGTGCAGCGGGTTGTCCTCATTGGGATCAATGCTGCCGTTGTAGCCGTTGCGAATAAAGGCCGCGTCTAAATCAGCCCATGAGCCGCCGTTATCGCTGGAGATTTCTACCACGCCGCCGTCATAACCGGATTCAGTGGCGTAATCGTGCCAGAAGCTGAGAACAAAGTTGTTACCCAGCGGTTGGGGAATGGTCAGCAGCAGATATTGGTCGCTAATGCCTTCGATATTGCGGGCAAACCAACTGTGTTCGGGTGTGTGGGCATAAGTGTTTGTCAATCCCCAATCCACGTTGGTAGCGTTGGGGTCATGGGCAACTTGCCAATGGGTTACGCCGCCTTCCAGGTCATCGTTTATGGCAATGTTCGAGGCGGGGTATTGGTTGTTGAGGCGCACGGCAAAGCTGGCTGTAAAACGGCCGTTTATATCCAGCGGCGGCACAGTCCAGCGGGCAACTCCTTCAGCAACTACCCCATTGCTGCTAATCGAGCCATCCACATAGCTGCTGCCGACCGGAATTGTGTCACTCATCACCTGACCGGGCAGCAGCTTGGTGCCAATGTTGTCATAGGTCAGCGTGTAGGTGATGACCCCACCGGGGGTGACGGTAGGAGAGGAGGCGGTTTTGGTAAAAATAGCTGCCTCTGCGTTAATTGTCGTGTCAACCCAGTCCACAAAGCGGGACACCCGCATATAGACACCGGGGAAGTTTGGTGCCGCGCATCCATCACCCCAGCTTACCACCCCCACCTGCTGCCAGCTTTGGCTGGCACTGTCAAACCACACCAGTGGCCCCCCGCTGTCCCCCTGGCACGTATCCTTTCCCCCTTCAAACAGCCCCGCACAGAGCATATTGTCGGTGATTTGGTCGTTGTAAGGGTTGTTGCAGGCAGCATTAGAAACAATCGGTAGCTCAACCCACTGCAACTGTGCTGGGTAGTTAATGCCACCGGGTACAGGTTGCCCCAGCGTATTGCCCCAGCCCGTTGCGATAGAATTTTCCCCCGTCAAATCCCCCACGCTGGCGGCAGGTAAGGCAATTGTTGCCACCTCTAATCCCCCAGCCGTTGCGCCAAGCGTGACTGGTTCACTCAGCCGCAGCAGGGCAATGTCGTTGTCAGCTGTAAACGGGTCATAGTCAGGGTGCATGATGATGTTGGTGAGCGTTCGCTGCTGAAACCCCGCTTCTGGTGCTTCCAAGTTTTGTATACCTGCTACGATATCAACCCAATCTGGCGACACATTTTCAACGCAATGGGCAGCCGTTAAGACCCAATAGGTATGAATTAGCGACCCGCCGCAAAATTGATTGTTATATAAATCAGTAGCTCCACCGTTGACCAAGGCCACTTGCCACGGCCAATCACCCGGCTGAGCATCTTCACCACCAACAATGTTGGGCACGGCTGGCGGCGGCGGGCTGGCCTGCGTTAATGGGATGCTTGCCCACAAAAGCAGCAGCAGCAAGGGAAATGCTATGATCCATTGGCTTTTCAAATGTTTGTGTTTCATCTGACCACTCCTTGAACTGTTGAGCAAAGCATAACATGATGGCGAATAACCAACAAAAAACACCCGGCCTCAGACCGAGGCCGGGTGTTCATAATGAAGGCAGAATGGGGTTTAATGGAATTCCCAATAGGCGGGCGAACGCCAGAGGTTGGACAGCAGCAGCTCGCGGATTGCCATTAGCTCTTTGGGCAGCCGGTCATATAGCTTGACAAAGAGGGCTTCGTGAGAGATGACCTCCTCTTTCCACCGTTCCACGTCTACCGACATGACCGCCTGGAATTCTTCGTGAGTAAAGTCAGAACCACTCCAATCAAAGTCAATATAGCGGGGCATCCAGCCGATGGGGCTTTCCACGGCCACTGCATGACCATGCGCCCGTTCGATGATCCATTTAAGAACGCGCATGTTTTCGCCAAAGCCGGGCCACAGCCAACGGCCGTTTTCGTCTTTGCGGAACCAGTTGACGCAGAAAATACGAGGCGGGTTAGGAATCGTCCGGCCAAAGCGAAGCCAATGGTTAAAATAGCTTGCCATATGGTAGCCCGCAAACGGCAGCATCGCCATCGGGTCACGCCGCACCTGCCCCACTGCACCTGTGGCTGCCGCCGTTGTTTCAGACCCTAACGTTGCCCCGGCATATACACCATACTGCCAGTTAAACGCCTGATACACCAGCGGAATGGTGTCGCTGCGCCGGCCGCCAAAGATGATGGCTTTAATTGGCACTCCGGCCGGGTTTTCCCATTCAGGGTCAATTACCGGGCATTGCCCCGCCGGGGCGGTGAAGCGGGCGTTGGGGTGAGCGGCTTTGCGCCCACTGTCGGGTGTCCAATCTTGCCCCAGCCAATCAATGGCTGAAGCCGGGGGTTCATCCGTCATGCCTTCCCACCACACGTCCCCGTCGGGGGTTAAGGCCACGTTGGTAAAGATGGCGTTGCGGCTGCATGATTCCATCGCGCTGGCGTTGGTTTTATAGGAAGTGCCGGGTGCCACGCCGAAGAAGCCCATTTCCGGGTTGATGGCGCGAAGTTCTCCATCCTCATTGGGTTTAATCCAGGCGATATCGTCGCCAACGGTGGTGATTTTCCAGCCTCCCATCCCTTCGGGTGGTGCCAGCATGGCAAAGTTGGTTTTGCCACAGGCACTGGGGAAGGCGGCAGCCACGTAGGTTTTCTCGCCGTTGGGGTCTTCGGCTCCCAAAATAAGCATGTGTTCGGCCAGCCACCCTTCGTCATGGGCGATCTTGGAGGCGATGCGGAGGGCGAGGCATTTTTTGCCCAGCAGGGCATTGCCGCCGTAGCCGCTGCCATAGGACCAAATGGCACGCTCTTCGGGGAAGTGGACAATGTATTTGTTGTCCTTGTTGCACGGCCACATCACGTCTTCTTGCCCCGGTTCCAGCGGCGCACCCACGGAGTGGACGCAGGGGACAAAATCGCCATCGGTACCGACGACATCCCAAACGGCCGTTCCCACCCGCGTCATAATGTGCATATTCGCCACCACATAAGCCGAATCCGTTAGTTCGATGCCAATTTGCGCCAATGGCGACGAAAGCGGCCCCATGCTAAACGGAATCACATACATCGTCCGTCCGTGCATACAGCCGCTGAAAAGCCCGTCTAACGTCGCGTGCATCTCTTTCGGGTCAACCCAGTTGTTGGTGGGGCCAGCATCTTCCTTGCTCAAGCTGCAAATAAAGGTACGGTCTTCCACACGCGCCACATCGCCAGGGTCAGAGCGTGCCAAATAACTGTTTGGTCGTAGCGTCTCATTGAGCTTGGTAAAGGTGCCGCTGGCTACCAAGGTATCACACATTACCTGATACTCTGCGGCAGAGCCATCGCAGAAATAAACATCATCAGGTTGACACAGTGCTACCATTTCTTGAAGCCAGTTTTTAATGCCAGTGTGCTGCAGGTTGAGCGGGAAGTCCATATTTTTCTCCAAAAGTGGTGCAAACACTTGGTTCACAGCCAATAAATAGATTCGCTTTCTGTACGAAAATCGAGTTTACAGTTTGAAAACGGTTTGGCAGGTGACAAAAAGCATGTATTTGGCTGCCTGTTGTCACATTATGGCAACGATGTCCACGGCAACGCCGCTAAAGGCTGCATTGCCGGTCAGTTGATCAACAAGATGGTCATCCGTCAGATCGTTGAGGCTGGCACCTGCGTGGGCTTGCGCTGTTTGCAGCCGCACCCCCATGCGCCCGTGCCCCCAGCCGTGGGGAATGGAGACCACGCCGGGCATGATGTCGCTGCTAATTTCGGCCGGCAGGCGCACTGCCCCCACTCGTGAGCAAACTTCTACTTCGTCACCGTCGGCAATGTGGCGTGGGGCGGCATCGGCTGGGTTCATCAGCACCGTGCAGCGGTTTTTGCCGCGCACCAGTCGGGGGCTGTTATGCATCCAGGAGTTGTTGCTGCGGAGGTCACGCCGGCCGATCAGCATCAACTGCGATCCATCCCTGGTGGCCTCATCCAGCCATTGACCCAGCCGGGGCAAATCGGCCAGCATCGGCTCTGGGGCAAGCTGGATGTGTTTATCGGCAGTTGCTAGTCGCCACGGCAAGCACGAGCGCAATGGCCCCAGGTCAACCCCGTGCGGCTGGCTTCTGAGGCGGCGCAGCGTCAGCCCGTTGCCTTGTGCATCCCGCCGCTTCTTGCCCCCCCAGCTTCCATATGGCCCAAAACGCAGCCCCAGGTCAATGATTTGGTCGGGTCGCAGCCGTCGCTCTAGGTCAAATTTGGACGGTGGCCGCTGTTTCGGATTGCTGGCCTCCAGCCGCAGCCGCAGTTCGCGCAAAATCTCCCAATCCTGTTTCATTCCCTCGGCGGGGGCAAAAAGGGCGGGGGCGTATTTAGCACTGTTGCGGACGGCAAACAGGTGGAACACCACGTCATATTGGTCACTTTCTAGCCCGGTGGCGGGGGGCAAAATGATGTTGGCGTGGCGGGTGGTTTCGTTGATGTAGATGTCAATGCTGACCATATAGTCCAGCGCGGCCAGTGCCTGGTCAAGCTGGCTGCCGTTGGGGGTGGAGAGGACGGGGTTGCCCGCCATCGTTACTAGGGCTTTGATTTGGCCTTCGCCTACGGTGAGGATTTCTTCGGCCATTGCCGCCACGGGCAGTTCGCCGTTGAATTCGGGGAGCTGGCGGACGCGGCTGTGCCAACGGCCGTTTGCGCCTGTGCGCCCCATCATCGTTGTCAGCCCCACCACGTCCACGGCCGGCAGGGTAAACATCGCCCCGCCGGGGGTGTCGCAGTTGCCCGTAATAATGTTGAGGGCGTTGATGAGCCATTGGCAGAGACCGCCAAAGGGCTGGGTGGAAACCCCCATGCGGCCATAACAAACGGCCGTTTTTGCCCCCGCAAATTCTCTTGCCAACTGCCGAATTTGTTCGGCGGGAATGCCGGTGGCGCTGGCAACGGCGTCGGGGGAGAAGGGGGAAACGGCCGTTTCTAACGCCTCCACCCCCTCGGTAAAGGGAGCCAATCGCCCTAAATCGGCCAGCTTTTCAGCAAAAATGGTGTGGACGAGGGCGGCCAGCAGCAGGGCATCGCTGCCGGGGCGGATGAAGAGGTGGGTGTCGGCTTTAACGGCCGTTTCCGTCCGGCGCGGATCCACCACCACAAACTTGCCGCCCCGCTCCTGAATCGCCCGCAGCCGGTTCTCCACACCCGCCGCCGTCATAATGCTACCGTTAGAAGCCATCGGGTTGGCTCCTAAAATGAGCATAAAATCGGTGTGGTCAATGTCGGGAATGGGGA
>JAGQGA010000243.1 GCA_020432595.1 Anaerolineales bacterium
CCATGTTTGGTCTATTCAGGAGTTATTGTGCTTCAAATTACCCGACCCTCTTCTACACGATGCTCTCTGAACCTACCCCCATTTTCAATCGCAACCGAAATTGAGTCACTGTCCCAAGGCGTTTCTCCAGCACCCTCAACCTGTGTATCGTTAACGTCAACGCCAACATACAAATGTGCTTCATTCCACAAAAATTTAACAACGGCCGTTGTCCCACCATTAATTTCTGGGTGTCTGGCAAAAAGAATTGGTTGCGCTTTGTCCCAAATTGCGTCGTCTAAACGGCCGTTAATCTCTGGCCTCTCTTCCGCATAAACAGCCTCTAGCAGAAATGGGTTCTGTCCTGCTCCTACTTTTTCTCCAACCCGAAACTGCCACAGATAAACACCGACAACTATAACTGTAAGCACAGCAATGATTGCCACAATGAGGGTGCGCTGATTGAGAGCAATATTGACCATAAGAGTTGGCTTGCCATCTTTCTCAGCAGCGATGCTTTTTCCTGATGGACTTGGCTGAATTGGCTCTTCCCCTTCGACAGAAGGCTGTGAAAAGATTTCTTGGCAAGCTGATGCGGGATTAGGATAACCAGCATAGTTTAAAAACGTCTCGCATTCATCCGGTTCGAGTCCCTTCTTGGTAGCCAATGTTTTGGCTAAAGTAAAGGTAATGGCTAAATCTGGCGGCAAATTGCCTTTGCGCCAATGCTCGATAATGGAACCCCCTTCATAGGTAGCACCGTTTTTTTTTCGCAGCGAATAACCAATTTCATCTTGTATGAGAGCGATATTTTTATCTTCATGAGCTGCAATCCTTTTCACGGCCGTTGACAACAACTGACCAAATCGCCGACTATTCAATGTCTTTCCCATCCTAACAATCCTCCGCTCCAAAGATTCAGAAATGCATTCCGAACTTTCGGAATGCCAATTACGCTTATTCGGAACCGCTTTTGCTATAATCAAAACAAATCGTGCATGATTTTTGCTGTCAAAACGTTCCATCCGATTTTGTGTTTCAGCCGTGCTGTTTGAAGCACAAATACGACAGGCAAGGAGGTCTAGTCATGTCAAACCTTTGGTTCAAATCAATTAGAATAATTGGCATTTTGGGTTGTTTCCTTCTCCTAGGCGCACATGCCAGCCTTGCTGCTAATCCTGCGAAACCCAAACTTGTCTCATCAAATTATGTTGATTTTGATGAAAATGTAGGAGAAATGATCTTATTCCTCAAACATCTTCAAGATCAGCAACAACCGCCAGGGCTTGTACCTATTTTTGAGTATAGCGATCCAAAAGATGCCTTTACAACGACCTATTCAAATGCCATGGTTGCCCTAGCCTTTGTCATTGAAGGAGAGCTAGAACGAGCACGTCAAATTTTTGACGTATTTAAATCAAATACGCATCAATGTGTTGGCTGTACCTGTGAAGGTGGTTTCCAACAATTCCTTAACCCTCAAACTGGTGAACCCCTTGCGGTGAATGATGAGGCCAGAAATGATTTTTGGATTGGTGACAACGCATGGCTGCTTGTCGCCCTAAAATACTACAAAAGTGTGACCAATGACAACCAATACGATGCCCTAATTGATAGTCTGGCTACATGGTTTACCTGTTTGGAAAATATAACCCCAGCGGATGGTATTTATGTTGGATACGACAAGCAATATCAGTTGAGAAAAGAATGGCATCCTGAAGGTCACATTGATGTTTATGGTGCGTTACATGGATTAGGAGGCGAAGCGGAAACTGCTCAAGAATCTATTCTCCGTTGGATTAATCAAGAGGTTTGGGTGCCTCATGCTGGCTGTTTTCGGATTGGAAATGCAAATAAATATGGTGTACCGCTCGATAATATATCCTGGGGATATTTATCTTTGGGCAACTATTATCAAGGCATTCTTTATTTAGCTCAAACCCGGCTAGCACGTACCCAAGACCGCTACTTAATCGAAGCTTTTGATCGGCAAGTTGAAGGCGAAGGCAGCAATGAAGGCGATTGGTATTGGCGTTCAGATCAGTGGGATCAGAATGATAGCATCGAGGTCTCCCTTGCTCGAAAGCAAACCTACAAAAATTATGATCTTGAAGTTAATTATTCTTGGGACGAAAATGATGCTTGGTTCTTGATTTTTCGTGAACGTGATATTGATTTGAACGTCTCAGATCAATTTCTTTATTCATTTAGAGTGTATGGAGATGGCAGTAATAATCGCTTTGAAGTAAAGCTCTATGGTGAGCCAGTAGGCACAGATCATAGACGCGATGTTTTCTGGCATGACAAAATCAACCTGGATTTTGTAGGTTGGAAAGAATTCACCATTCCGTATGGAGAGTTCTCAGACTTTTCGCCCGATAATAAGGAACCTCTCGGCCCGATTACAAGAATAGAATTTGCAGTTAACAACTCAACGCATAAGAAGGTAACAAATAGTGTTCTTCAGATTGACGAAATTTGGTATCGTGATGAGGGTCACGAATATCTGATGCCTGTAGATGGCTTTGCGGCCTTCGAGTCGGAATTAAACTGGCTGTATGTTGAGGGGACGGCTCAAATGGCGACAGCATATTATATGGCTGAACAAATGAATCGATGGGAATACTATATGAATGAGTTGGGTAAAGTTATTACGCCTGCGTTTGATGGACAAGCAAGCGGGTTGCCGAACTTTATAACGGGTGGGATACAACAACCAACACCTGAGGCGGTAGCAACCTCTTGGTATATCATTGCGGCGAATGGGGTAAACCCATTTAATTCACCCCCTTCTGAAAGATGTACTTGGGTAAACTACATGCCCTTGTCTGTCAAAATTAAATCTTAATCCTACCTGCTTTTTTCAAGCAAAGACTGAGGAGTAGCAAGCTGTTTTTGCTGCTCCCCCTAAGATAACAAACGCTAAACAGTTTCTTTTGAATACAAAAACGGCCGTTTTCCCTACGACAAGAAAAACGGCCGTTTCCCCTCAACCCAAACTCAACTCAGTTGCTCTCTTGCCGTTTCCATCTGCCGCCGCATATGTTCCCCCAACGTCGCCACCGACGGCTCTTGCAGCAGCGTCGCGTGAATCCCTTCCACGTCCGCATACTCCACCGGGCCAGTCGTTAGCTCTTCCCACAGCCGCACCCAGTCATCATTGTCGCCATAGATGGCAAGCTGCTCCGTAGCGCGGACAATGCTCATCGGCCCCGTGTAACCAAGTGTGGGGACATAGGCATCGTAGGCCGCTTCGTGGGCATCGCGTAGTGCCTGAATGCGCTGGTTTTGCGGCGTGCCATATTTGAGCAGCAGCTTGCTCTCCGCCTGCATCTTCATCTTCCACGCCACCGCATTCAGCAGGCGGCGGTCTTTGAGGTAAAACATGGCGCGGTTGCTCAGGTAGGCAAGGGAGTTACGCCCTGGTTCGACATAAGTAGGTGATTGGCTGCTGATGAGACCCAAATATTCCACCTGTTCACCCGCCGCCTCAAGCTGACACGCCATTTCATACGCCACCCACGCCCCGGCGCAGTGGCCGCCGATAAGGTAGGGGCCTTCGGGTTGGACGGTTTTGATTTCCTCAATGTAGTAGGCGGCCATTTCCTCAAGGTTGGTGTGAATGGGCTGCCCTTCTTCCAAACCGAGGGGCTGGATGCCGTAAAACGGCCGTTCCGGATCCAAATATTTGCTCAAATCGGTGAAGTTCAAGACGCTGATGAGGTAAGGGGCAACGTGGAAAAACGGCCGTTTATGCCCCTGCGGCTGAATCGGCACCAGTGCCGACCACTTAGGCTGCCAGCCATCATCCGCCAGCCGCTCCGCCAGTTGCGCCACCGTTGGGGCTTCAAACAGCGTTGCCAACGGCAGCTTTCGCCCCGTCTCCGTGGCAATCTGGTCAAACAGCCGCAGCGCCAGCAGCGAATGACCGCCCAGGTCAAAGAAGTTGTCGTAAACGCTCACCTTCTCCACCTTCAACACCCGCCGCCACAATTCTGCCAGCGTAGACTCCAGCGGGTTGCGCGGGGCGGTAAAGCTGTTGCTTTCCTCGCGGGCATAGCTGGGTGACGGCAGTGCCGATCTGTCCAGCTTGCCGTTGGGGGTGATGGGAAACGCTGCCAACGCCACAAACGCATTGGGAATCATAAATTCGGGAATGGCGCGGCGCAGATGGTCGCGCAGTTCGGTTGCCGCCGGGTCGGTGGCTCCTTCGGCCAGCGTGTAGTAAGCCACCAGCCGCTTGTCGTTGTGGCCCTCATCACGCACCACCACCAGCACCTGCTTCATCGCCGCGTGGCTCTGAATCGCCGCCTCAATTTCGCCCAACTCCACCCGTTGCCCGCGCAGCTTCACCTGGAAGTCGGCCCGCCCCAAATATTCAATCGCCCCATCCGGCCGGTAGCGCACGTTGTCGCCCGTTTTATAAAGCGTCGCCTTCGGGTCGCGGCTAAACGGGTCTTTGACAAACCGCTCCGCCGTCAATTCTGGCCGATTGAGATAGCCACGCCCCACCTGCACCCCGCCGATGTAGAGTTCACCGACCACGCCCACTGGCACGGGCTGCATTGCTTCATTCAGCACATAGACCCGCGTGTTGTCGTTGGGGTAGCCAATAGGGGTGAGGGTATCGGCTGGGGTAGCGTTGGCAATATCCCAACTCATCACCACAATCGTCGTTTCCGTCGGGCCGTAAACGTTGTGGAGTTCGCACTGCGGCAGCACGGTGCGGAATTTGTCGCGCAAATCTTCGGGGAACGCCTCGCCGCCCACCATGACCACGCGCAAACTTTGGCATTGGGCAAAGTTGGGGTCGTCAAGCAGGGCGCGAATTTGGGTGGGGACGATGAAGCCCATCGTCACTCGCTGCCGCGCCATCAGGTCAATCAGGTAAGGAATGTCAATTTGCCCACCTTGCTTGGCGATGACAACACGCCCGCCGACGGTTAGCGGCGAAAAGATTTCCCAACTGGCAGCATCAAAGCCAAAGGGGGCTTTCATGATCATCGCGTCGTCGCTGCTCATGCGGAAGTGGCGTTCTTTCCACTGCATGTAGTTGCACAGGCCACGATGCGCCAGCATGACCCCTTTGGGTTTGCCGGTGGAGCCGGAGGTGTAGATGATGCAGGCGATCCCGTCGGGGTCGGCAGTGAGGGAAACGGCCGTTTCCTCTTCCCCCTTCACCAACTCCCAACTACTGTCCAATTCCACCACTGGTTTTGCCACCACCCCGCGCAGCGTGGGCGCAATATGGGGCTGCGTCAGCAGCAAATGGGCATCGCTGTCTTCCAGAATAAAGGCAATTCGTTCCGGCGGGTAATCGGTGGCCGTGGGGATGTAGGTGCCACCGGCTTTTAGCACGCCCAGCACCGCCACCACCATTTCCAGCGAACGATCCATGAGGATGCCGACCTTGGTGCCTTCCACCACCCCCTGCCGCCGCAGCCGCTGCGCCAGTTGGTTAGCGCGTCGGTCCAGTTCGGCATAACTGAGGGTTTGGCCTTCGTAGAAAACGGCCGTTTTCCCTGGTGTTTTCGCCGCCTGTTCCGCCACCATCTGCTGTAGCTGACGGTCATTGTGGTGCGGCTGGTCGGTGTTGTTCCAGGTCTGGATTTGCGCCTGCTCCCGCCCAGAAAGCAGCGGCAGCGACCCAATCAGTTGGTCGGGGTCGGCGGCCAACGTCCGCAGCAAACTTTCATACTGTCCCAGCCAGCGTACAATCGTCGCCTCGTCCAGCACCGCACTGCTGTAATCCACGCTGGCCGTCAGTGAGCTATCGTCCTCGATGACGTTGAGGAACATGTCCCAGTTGACCGCCTGCTTGTGGGCGGCGCTGATGCTGGTTTCCACGCCGCGAAACGCTTTGCCGTCGGCCAGCTTGCGGTCGGGGTTAAAGACAACCTGCACCAGCGGGGTGCGGCTGGGGTCACGCAGCAGCCGCAGGTGGCGCACAATGGTGCCAAAGGTGGTGGCCTGATGGTCGTAGGCGTTGAGGAAGGTCTCTTGCACCGTCTTAAGGAAGGTGGTGAAGGAGGAACGGCCGTTTACCTGTACCCGCAGCGGCAGCACATTGACACAATGCCCCACCAGCGATGGCGTACCCGCCGCCAACTGCCCGGCAATCGGGTAGCCCACCACCAAATCCTCCTGCCCCGAAAGCTGGTGCAGCAAAACTTGGTAAGTTGCCAGCAAAAAGACGTTGGTCGTGACCTTTGCCTTCGTCGCCGCCTGTTTCACCAGCGGCGCCAAATCCCCGTCAAACCGCCAAAACTTGGCCGCGCCGCCGTAGGATTTGCTCGTTGGGTGAGGGCGGTCGGTGGGCAGTGGGGTGTGGCTGGGGGCATCGCGCAGTTGCTCCAGCCAGTAGGCCAACGCCTCCTTGCCCTCGTCGCTGGCTTGCAGCGCCGCCTCAAACTGGGCATAGGTGCGGTATGATTCGGGGTCGGGCAGGGTGTAGCCTTGCCCATCGAGCAGGGCGTTGTAGACGGTTTTGAGTTCTGCGACCATCAGCCCAAACGACCAGCCATCAAAGGCAATGTGGTGGCCGCAGAAGAGAAAAATGTGTTCATCGCTGCTCAGTTTGATGAGCTGTGGCCGCACGAGGGGACCGTTTACGAGGTCGAAGGGGGTGGTGGCTTGCTGGGAAACGGCCGTTTTCACCCGTTCCGCCTGCTCTTCCCCACGTAGCCCCGACCAATCTAACACTGGGACGGCCACCCCAATTTCGTCGGCACGCCGCTGCCAGTCGCCGTTGGCGGCAAAGCGCATGTGCAGCGCATCGTGCCGCCGCAGCACCGTTTCCACCGCTTCCACAAATGCCGCCGCCTCAAGCTGCCCCGTCAACCGCACCGTTAACGTCTCGTTGTAGGCGCAGGAGGCGGTTTCGCCCATTTGCGAAGCCAGCCAAATTTCCTGCTGCGCTTCGGTCAGGGGGAACGGGGTTTTATCGGAGGCGGGCAAAAAACCGGCCGTTTGCAGTTCTAAAATGCTTTCTTGTAACGCTTTGGCAACAAAGGCGATGTCGTCGTCGCTGTGCTGGGTGGAAAAGAAGAAGTTTTGCCCCAGCGACAGCACGTAGACACCTTTGGTCAACAGGTGGAAGGCGATTAGCTCCATGTAGGGCAAATCGGCCGGGTAATCAAAGCGGAACCAGGAGCTGTAGTGGCGCAGGCGAATGGGAACCTGGACGTTTTCAAAGAAGGCGTTCATTTTCTCGACAAACGCCGTCGTCCGCCGGTTGACCCGCTCCTGAAGCTGCGGCCCTTCGGCCAGCAGGTGGCGCATGGCGGCATAGGCGGCGGCCATTGCCAGCGGGTGGCGAATAAAGGTTCCGGCAAAGAAGGTCAAATCCGCTTCCGGCTCAGAGTCGTCGCCGTACTGCCATTGACCGCCATCAAGGGCGTTCATAAACGCCGCCTTGCCAGCCACAATGCCAATCGGCATCCCGCCGCCAACAATTTTGCCGTAGGTCACGATGTCGGCTTCAATCCCCCACGCCTTCTGGATGCCCCCCTGGTGGACGCGGAACCCGGTGACGATTTCATCTAGAATGAGAGCACTGCCGCTGTCGCGGGTAATTTGGCGCAGCTCGCGCAAAAATTCAACGGGGCGGTTGTACGGGTGGCGGCTTTGTACCGGCTCCACCAGCACCGCCGCCAGTTCGTTGGCGTGTTGACGAATAAAATCGAGCGATTCGGCCACGCCATAATCTAAAATGTAGATGTTTTCGACGGAGGCGGGGAGGATGCCGGGATCGGCCGGCATGGTGTGGTGTTCCCCTTTGATAACCTGGGGG
>JAGQGA010000244.1 GCA_020432595.1 Anaerolineales bacterium
ATCCGTCCTTCAACGGCCGTTACGAGCTTATCCAGATTATAGTAATCCTCAGACGTGATCGGCCGGCCAGCCTTCTTCTTTTCCAGCACATCCTGCACCAGCTTCAGGAACGCCTCATCACGTACCACCCGCCGATCTGCCGCCGGATTACCCAACATATTCAACGAGTCACCCGCTGCTTCAGTCAGGCTCTTGATGTCAATACGCCATCCCGTCAGCTTGGCCGCCAAACGGGCGTTTTGTCCCTCACGCCCAATTGCGAGGGAAAGCTGATCATCGGGAACAATTACAACGGCCGTTTTTCCATTCTCCAAATCCTCTTCCAAAAACACCTTGGAAACACGCGCAGGACTCAGTGCCTTGGAGATAAACGCCCGTTGATCGGGATCCCACTCAATGACATCAATCTTTTCGTCGTTCAGCTCACGGACAATGCTTTGGATACGTACACCGCGCATACCCACACACGCCCCCACCGGGTCTACCCCCGGCTGCAGCGCCCGTACCGCCACCTTCGACCGCTGTCCAGCTTCCCGCGCAATGCTCATCACCTCAACCTGGCCGTTGTAAATTTCCGGCACTTCCAGCTCCAGCAAACGCCGCAGCAGGTTGCGATGGTTCCGGCTGACAAAAATTTGCGGCCCCCGGTTTGTTCGCCGTACTTCCAGCACATACACCCGAATCTTGTCATGCGCCCGATAACGCTCACGCGGCACCTGCTGGCTCTTCGGCAAAATCGCCTCTGTTCGCCCCAGCCCAATCGTAATGTGTTGACCGCTGATGCTTTGCACCGTACCGTTAACCAGCTCACCCTCACGCCCAGAAAAATCTTCAAATAGATGTTCCCGTTCCGCTTCGCGCACCCGCTGCAACAGCACTTGTTTTGCCGTTTGTGCCGCAATGCGACCAAAACTGGCCGTTGTACTATCAACCATCACCAGGTCGCCCAATTCTGCATCCACAAGCCCTTGGCGATGCGCCTCTTCCAGCAGCACCTCCGTACGGTTGTCAATGATGCTATCCACCACCTCTTTTTCGGCATAAATGGTTGGATCGCCGGTGCGTGGGTCAATATCCGCAGTCACTTTCTGTGTATTGCTCACGTTGGCATCGCGCCGATATGCCGAAACAAGCGCTGTCTTCAATGCTTCAAAGACATCTTCTTTGGGCAAACCACGCGATTCGCATATTTCGTTAAAGGCTAAGATAAATTGACTTTTCATTGAGCTAACTGAACCCTATTTTAGGCAAACTTTCAAAACCTACCTTATTCTAACAATCATGCCTTTTGCTGCTTGCAAAGATTTTCAGCGGCATAATCGTTTTTTGCCAAGCTTGGCGGCCTAAAGAATAAAAAAAAGTGGGGGCCGCCCACTTTTCGTAACCGAATCTACAAGTTTAGCAATCGTGATTATAGCATGATTGTTTGGTATTAGCAAAAACAATCCGTAAATTTACGCCAAGTTATCGCTTGTATCCACGGGTTCCACATCCTCTCTGCTGGCAGGAAGCTGCAAGTAAAAGCGCATTTTGATTCGCCCCATTTGCACCTCATCCCCGTTTCCTAATGGTTGGGGAGCAAGCCCCAATCGTTCAAAGTTCCGCAGCGTGCCATTGGCACTCCCTTCGTCATACAGCCAATAGCTGCCGCCGCTGTGGCGAATGCGGGCGTGCAGCCGCGACACACTGCGATCAGCCAGGACAATGCTGGCATGTTCAGGGTCACGCCCAAAGGTGATGTTATCGGCTAACAGGGTCACAGTTCCCAGCGACACAGCGGGATCGGTACAAACCAGCGTGGGAAATGTGGGATTAACGGCCGTTTCCATTCCCCTCTCCATCTCTCCCGCCACCGGTACCGCTTCCACCACAGCCACTTTCGCCCGCCCCGTTCCCCACCAGCGCAGGAAAAAAAGCAGCAGCCCCAGCAGTGCAATCCCAGTCAATGCCAGCAACGCTTGTCCCAACGAAATACCAGGTAGCGGAACTTCTGGTTCCACGGCTGCGGCCGTAGCCGCAGGAGTCAGCAACGATAACGGCCGTTCCAGCCGCACCTCCACCAGAAACGGTTCACTTGTCGCCTGCACGCCCAGTTCATCCACCACCACCGCCACCAGTTGATACTGCCCTGCGCTCGCCGTCTGCAAATCCCACACAAACTGTACCCCGCCATCAGCCGCAATCTCGCCCGTGGCGGCCGGCTGCCCATTGACAAACAGCCGCGCTTCAGTCAAAGCCCGCGCCGCACCATTCGGCCATTCAATTTGCAGCGGCAGCACAATGTTACCAGGGTGGAGTGCCGCCAGCGGCGTGTCGGGGGCTTCCCCCACCCGCGCAATCACTCGGTTGGGCAGCACCAACGACAACTGGGGCGGCGCAATGTTTACCGGCTCATCGGCCGTGGCGGTGGCCCCATTCCAAGCTACAGACACCGCCACCACGCCGCTTTGCAGCAGCAGCGACCGGTATGTCACCTGCCACTGCTGCTGCTGCGCCTGCCACACGGTGTAAATCGGGTCGGCATCTTCGGGCTGGGGCATGTGGACGTGAAAGGCGTGGGTGGGCAGGGTCAACTGCGCCACGTTGGCAATTTCGTTATCATCGGCACGCGCCCCCAAAATGGCGGCATAAATGGGAATATCGGCATCGGCGGCCTGGGTTAGCAGGGCGGGAAAATCAAGCTGCTGCCCCAGGCTGGCACCATCAGTAAAGAGCAAGATGGCTTGAAAACGGCCGTTTTCCCGCCCCTTCGCCCCCGCAATCGCCAACGCCAGCATCGCCCCCAATGGCGTTTCACTCAATGTCCCCGGCTCAAACCGCCCCATTGCCTGCCGCACGCTGTTGGGGTCGCTGTCGGCTTCTATGTGAAAACGGCCGTTTACCCCACCCACCTCCGGCACCACCACCGACACCACATCCAGCCCATCCGACCGCATAAAATCGGCGGCAAAATGGCTGATGCTGGCCTCCACCTTGGTTTGGCGCGTCAGGCCACTATTGTCGTCTACCTCGTCCAGCGTCGGGTTGGCATCAATGACAAATGTCACGTCCACACCAACGGCCGTTTGTGTCGGCACAAATTGGCCCACGGCCACCCCATTTTCCTGCAAACTCAGCCCGCTAGGGTCGGTAAACGGCCGTCCTTCCCCATCTCGCGTCAACAAGCGCACGGCAATATCGGGAAAGGCGGTGGTATTAACGGCCGTTATCCGCACCCCCTGTTCCCCTACCTGCCACGCCGCCGCCACCCCAACCCAGCAAACGGCCACAAGCAAACAGACAATAGCGCAGGTAGCGTATTTACCACGAGTACACCCCACGCCATACACCCTACGCCCCACACCCCACAAAGTTGTTCTACCGCTTGTTCTACTCATTAGACGCATTATGTTTACTTTCCCACTGCGGTTTGCTATTATACGAGACAAGTAAGCGAAGGTGAAAGAATGGCAAAAATTAGACATGGTTGGTTGATTGTTTGTTTATTAGCACTTGTCATGGGCGGAACGGCCGTTGCCCAGGAGCCATCCCCCCAGCTTTTCATCACCAACACCAACACCAGCAGCCTGCCAACGGTCGAACTGCGTGTCTATGGGCTGGATGAGTTTGGCGAACCGCTCGACATCTCCGGCCAAACCATTGCCGTCTCTGCCGATGGCAACACCGTCCCCCCCGTCGTCGTCGGCACCGATGCCGTAGGCACTTTCACCCTCTTCCTTATAGACATCACCCCCGGTCTAGCTGAGCAGCTAACCGCCATCGAGCAGGCGGTTGTCCAATTTGCTAGTCCACCAACGATGGCTGAACAACTTGACGCCATTGCCATTTACCAAATTGGCGAAACGGCCGCTTTGCCCCTGCTCCCTCCCGACAAATTCCACAACAGCGTCCGCAACCTGTTTGCTGGCGGCATCACCCCCATCGAAGGCACCACTGCCCTCATAGACAGCACGCTAACACTGCTTGACCAAATTGGCAGCCTAAAACCCGATGCCGCTATGGCAACATCCATCGTCATCATCTCCGACGGCACCGATGTGGTCAGCAGTAGTTCATTTGATGATGTTACCCGTCGCGCCAGCGAAATGGGTGTGCCTGTCCACACCATTTGGGGCAACAACCCCAACCTAACAGAAACCAACCGCGAAGAAGGCAAGGGCCATATGCGTACCCTTGCCGCCAATACGCGAGCTTTGGCACTTGACTTGGACAAAGCCAGCGACCTTCCTCTTATCTGGAATCGTATCGCCAGCTTCCGCAACCAAACGCGAATCAGCTTTACGCCAGCGGCAACGGGTGGCGGTGAAACAACAATTACCCTAGCTTTGGTCGAAAACCCGGCAGTGCAGGCACAAACGGCCGTTACCATCCCCACCAACGTCCCCAGCGTCACCCTCAACATCCCCACCGACAGCCGCACCCTCACCCTGCCCAACGTGGACGACCCCCTACAGCTGCGGCTTGGAGCCACTGTCACCTGGCTCGATGGCGTAGAGCGCACCCTCACCGCTGCCCAACTCAAAGTCAACAACACCTTCTTCGACATTCCCACCAGTGACCTCACTGGCTTTGAAGTCGAGATCACCGACCTAACCTACGGCAGCAACACCTTCCAACTCGTCGTCCTCGATGACCAGGAAATCCGCGCCCAAAGCCCCCCCATCCAAATGCTGATTGAAGAAGGCGACACCGCCATTCCCGACGCTTTGCAAACATCAGCCCTAGGCAGCGGACGCATCTTCCTCAACATCTTTCTCTTCCTGCTGGTCGTGGCCGTGCTGGCCGGGCTTCTCCTCTTCGGCTGGCGTGCCGGTTGGTTCCGCCCCCGGCGGCGACCCCAAGTACGGATTGAGGATGGCCCCAATGTGCCGCGACAAGCTCCCCCTCAGCCGGCTCGCACCCCCGCCGCGCCCCGCGCCGACCCCGCGCCGCGTCCCACTGCCCACCCCCACGCCATCGCCCGGCTGCAAATTGTTGAATCCACCACCCCTATTGCAACTGAATTTCCCCTGACAGCCGCCACCATTCGCCTCGGCCGTTCCCCCGCCAACAACGACATCGCCTTCGAGCAAGACATTACCGTTTCCCGCCAGCACGCCATTTTACACCTCGAAGGGGTGCAGTATCGGCTCTATGATCAAAACTCAACCAGCGGCACCTGGGTCAACGAACAGCGCGTCCCCGAACACGGCACCCTGCTTTTCGACGGCGATGACGTTCACCTCGGTGCGGTTCACCTCCGCTTCACCCAACCCTAATACTTGCCAGAAGTTCAACTTCTCATAGAAGTTGAACTTCTCAATCTCGGCCAAGCAATATACGTAAAAATTATAATAATCTTTGTGTATAATATCTGTCATGCAATCATTTATTGGCCGAAAACAAGAAATAAACGCCCTCAACAGCTATTGGCAACGGGCAGAAGCCGCTTTGCTGATTGTCTATGGGCGGCGGCGGGTTGGGAAAACCCGGCTTCTAACCCATTGGTTAGCTCAAGAATCTATTCCCCATGCCCTCTATTGGGTAGCGCAGCCTTCCGCTGCCGTCGAACAACTACGCCAATTCTCGCAGGCACTCTATCGCTTTGAAAACCCGACCGGCACGCCATTGGAAACCTTTAGCTACCAATCTTGGGAGCAAGCCCTGGAACAGGTAGCACGACTGGCAGAGAAACAGCGGTTCACGCTCATCATTGATGAATTCACCTATCTGCTGACGCGCACTCCGGAACTTGCAGGGCTGTTTCAAAATATGTGGGATCATTTGCTAAAGCAACGCAATTTGCTGCTTGTTTTGTGTGGCTCCCATTTGGGAATGATGAAGAAACACGTTTTGTCATATCAAGCACCGCTCTACGGCCGTGCAGCGGCCCAGCTACATGTACAGCCCCTGCCTTTTGGTGTAACACACAACTACTTCCCTCAATATGATGCCGCAGAACGGGTTGCGCTTTATGCCATGTTTGGGGGAATCCCAGCCTACTGGGAACGTCTGGATCAATCGCTATCTATTTCGGAAAATATTCGGCAGCAACTTCTTACCCCAAATAACCTGATGCAAGCAGAGCCACGCCTACTGCTGCAAGATTTTGTGCGCGAACCCGATAACTATATCGCCATTTTTAGTGCCATTGCCAATGGCTACCGCACGCAAAAAGAGATGATGGCCTTTACGGGGTTGGCACAGGGTCACATATCTAGCTATTTGGCCGTGCTGGAATCAGCCGGTTTTATTGAACGACGGGTACCCATTACAGCCGGGCCACAGTCGCGGCAAAGCCGCTATCATATTACCGACCCTTATTTGCGCTTTTACTACCGCTTTCTGGCAACTCGGCAGTCACAATTGGCATTGGGGGTGCAGGAGCCTGCCTTGGCAGAGATCAAACGTCATTTGCTGGACTTTATTGGCACTTACACTTGGGAAGAGATTTGCCGTGAATGGGTGCTGCGGGCGGGTGCTGCGGGTGATATTCCGTATCTAGTGGATCAGGTGGGAAGTTATTGGGACAAAAAGGTGCAGGTGGATGTGGTCGGGATCAATCGCATGGAGAAAACGCTGATTCTGGGCGAATGCAAATGGTCGCCTAAGGAAATGGAGGCCAATGTCCTGACTACGCTTGTCCAAAAAACGAAGCAAATCGTTCCCAAACAAGGAACCTGGCGTGTTTTCTACGTTGGCATGGCAAGAGGGGGATGGAGTTCGGCAGCACAGCAAGCAACCGAGGGTGTTTTCAATGATCGTGGCTCGAATTGGCAGGGAACCAATGGCTTGCTGGTTGGTTTGAACCGTATTGATTATGATCTAATCAATTGGAGTAACCTATTTTAGACGTTCAACTTCTCGGAAGAAGTTGAACGTCTAGGTAAATTATGCAACTAACGGGCAAGCAACAAGACGCGATGATGGCTGGGGAAACCAGCTTTTTGTTGGGGCCGGCCGGAACGGGAAAAACGGCAGTTCTCCAACACCGCCTTCTTCGCCTCCTGCGTGAAGGGGAACTCGCCTACACTATCCTCGTTTTGGTCGCCGAGCTAGAGCAGCAGCAAGCCTTCTACGATGCCATTCACCAATCCGATTTGGGAGCCTATGCCGACCTGAAAGTGACCACCTACAACGCCATGGCGCAGGAAATGGTGACGCTGTTTTGGCCGCTGGTGGCGCGGCCGGCCGGTTTCTCCCGCCCCTTCCAGCCCCCCACCATCCTCAGCTACGACCTAGCCCAGCTGCTGATGTGGCACACCATCACCCCCATGCTGGAAGAAGGGGGCTTTAGCGACCTACGGCTGCGCCCCCAGCAAATCGTCAGCCAACTGCTCGACACGCTCAACCGCGCCGCGCTTAACGGGCTATCACTGGACGAAGCGATTTCGCGGCAGCAAACGGCGTGGGCGGGCGACCCCAAACATATTCGCCATTTGGCCGAGGCCGCCGACGCCGCCCGCCGTTTTCGCGCTACCTGCCTGGAACACAGCCTGCTCGATTTGTCGCTGGTGGTGGAGGTGTTTGATACCCAGCTTGTGCGCCACCCTGAATTCCAGAAATATTTTAGCGAACGGTTTCGCCACCTGATTATTGACAACGTGGAGGAGCAAACCCCGGCCGGGCAGAATTTTATCACCCATCTGATGGATGTGACGGAAACAACGGCGCTGGCATATGATGCCGGTGGCGGCTACAAGCGGTTTTTGGCGGCGGATCCGACGGGGGCGCGGCTGT
>JAGQGA010000245.1 GCA_020432595.1 Anaerolineales bacterium
GTTGTCGCCCTATCACTTCCGTGAGGCCACCCTGCCGATACCAACTCAAGTATCTTTGGCCACTTCGCTCTCCCAAACCCGCTATTTGACAACTTTCTTGTACACTATTTCCTGTCCTTACCAGCCACAAGAATTGCAGCCGTTGACGTTTCTTTAGCTCTTTCTCTACTTGATACAACTGATACAATTCTTCGGCTGTTTCTTGCCACTCTACTTTGATCGGGCATCCTCGGCGCATTTCCAACTCCTTTTTCGTCCTATTTTACGCCATTTACCCGTATGATTGGTATAACAACAGAATAATGACAAGCGAGTTTGTAAGCCTTGATTTAGATCAAGTTCACCAGAAATAGCAAAGCAACGATTTAAAGGAACTTGATCCAGATCATGGTTAACCATGGGGATATTGTTAACATATCCAAACGATACGACAAACAAAGGAACGTGGAAATAGTGATGGATAAAATCAGAAGGCCAGCTATTTTCCTGCTAATAGGGGACTGGTTCGCTTTAGGATTATTTGTATTTTTAGGACAACTGGATCATGGAATGGTAGGGATCAACCCTCTCCCTCGCCTATTAAGGACATCGATCGAAATTGGGCTGCCGTGGACGGTTGTTGCTTTGCTGTGGGGTGCGTATAAGCTGCCGTCTGATATGGTATTTCGGGCTTTTTTTGGCCGTTCATTGACGGCCTGGCTGATTGCGGCACCACTTGCCTTACTCTTGCGTGCCTATCTGCACGGACAAGCAACGATTATTGTTATTTTTATGGCCATCACAATGGGATTGGGTGGTGCCTTTTTACTTATCTGGCGCGGACTGTATTTCCTGATCTGGCGTAGTTTCGGTCACCACCAGCGTGAATAACAAACTACTCGTTTCCTGCTGACCGTTCACGGGGGAACAGGCTTAGCATTATCTCTTGGAAGTAACAGGTCTTGTTCTTTATTTGAAATTTGGCTTGCAGGTATGTTTTGCGGTCTGATATGGGGGGATTATAATGATATTCTTGATCATGAATCTTTTGATACGAGTAAGGCATTTACTTGAAAATCGTTTATTGACCTGCTTTATAATGACAGGAATTTGAACAAAGTGGTTGTTATGGCACCTGAATTTAGCCAAGATGATTTAGATGCGGATCACCTGCGTAGTGAGGTGTTGGCTGTTTTATCTCATGAGCTTAGTACACCATTGGCTGCCATTAAAGGGTACGTTACCGCTATGCTTTTAGAAGAGGTATCGTGGCCCGAAGAAAAACGTCGCCAGTTTCTACAGCTTATCACTGAAGAAGTTGATAATTTGCAGACGATGATCTCTGAAATTCTAGACACCACACGGATGGAAGCCGGTCTGTTAGCTATTGAGCCGCAGCCATTACGCTTGCCACGCCTGGCGCAGGAAGTGGCTGACGAGATGCAGCAGCGCACGATGGCACATCGTTTTGTGCTGGACTTCGCCCCGGATTTCCCTTTAATTGATGCCGACCCCCGCCGTATCAAGCGGGTTTTACGCAATCTTCTCGATAATGCGGTGAAGTATGCACCGGATGGCGGGCTGGTTGTTCTGCGTGGTGTGGTTCGAGCTAATGATGTGGCCATTAGTATTGCTGACCAAGGCGTGGGCATTTCACCCGAGGACATGATTCCTTTATTTGATAAGTATTTCCGAGCACGGTCAAGCCCAGACAATCATGTACCTGGTACCGGATTGGGTCTGCCACTGTCGCGGGCAATAGTTGAAGCACATAACGGCCGTATTTGGGCTGAAAGCCAATTAGGTGAGGGAACAACACTCCATTTTTCCTTGCCCCGTCATGGACTTAGTGCCGATGTAGTTGCTAACCAAAGCGTTGAACTATCTTCAAAAAAACAAAAGCCTAAAAATGACTAAACCACGGATCTTGATTGTTGATGATGAACCGAAGCTGGTACGGCTGGCCCAAGAAGTTCTCTTGGCCACCGGATTTGCTGTTCTTGTTGCCAGTCATGGCCAACAGGCAGTGGAAATGGCAGCTTTGGAACAGCCAGATCTGATTCTGTTGGACATCATGCTCCCCGGCGAAATGGATGGTTACCAAGTAGCGGAACGGGTTCGCCAATTTTCCAACATACCCATCATTATGCTCACAGCCAGGGATCAACAGCTTGACTTGCTGCGTGGTTTTGATGTGGGTGCTGATGACTATGTAACCAAGCCTTTTGACGCCAAGGAGTTGCTGGCCCGCATCAGGGCTGTGCTGAAACGAACGCAGGCGGCCGCAACGGCGACGGGCGAGGCCGAAATTGTCTGCGGTCCGCTGCACATTGATCTCGCTCGCTATCGCGTCACGATTGCGCAAAAAACTGTCCCCCTGACAAAAACGGAATTTAGCCTGCTGCGCGAACTAGCCCTCCATATGAATCAAGTGATGTTACACAGTCAGCTCCTCATCGCGGTTTGGGGGCCAGAATATCGTGATGACGTGGATTATCTACGTGCCTATATCCGCTATTTGCGTCGTAAGCTAGAACCCGAGCCAGCCAAGCCACAATATATTGTTACTCATACAGGTGTCGGATATATGCTTTCCTGTCCAGAGCCATCTGGGTGAGGAGCGTAAAACAAAGGCAAACTCTACAACAGCCAGCAAAGAACGCCTGAGTACCTTCCCGTTTTTTCATCCCTTTTTCATACAAACCCAGATCATTTCTATGCGTTTTTCGTTCACTGCATGATAAGGTGTGTACAACGTAAAAATAGTCTGTAGGAGATGAATGATGCTCGGGGTAAATGAGGGCGAAAGGGTAAATTTCACAGGTATAAAGCTGATGAGCATGTTCCAACTACAGGACATTGCCGAGACAATCTTTGCTGATGCCTTGGAGCGCGCCTGGCCCCCCACAAACCGATCTACACATAACCGCAGCCTCGAAGAACAACTGCAAGATCCAACTTTTCGACAGAGAGTTAAGGTTGGTTTAGCCAAGGGGTTGGTCGAATTAGTGGCAGCTCATGATGAGCATGTCCTTTCTGCTTATCTTTTCGAAGGAATCACAGATTTGTATCCACAGATAGAAACGTGTTCCTCACCAGAGATTAAAACGCACCTGCTTATACTGGTCAGCAAGCGCTCTGCGGCACTGTATGCATTGGTAACTGCTCTTGATGAGGCATTCGTTCGTGAAGCACAGAAATTGCTGCCGTTACTGGCAAACCAGCAAGAATCGCTCCTTAACCCCATCTTCATTACTGAGGCCGATGTAGCACAGCACAAAGGATATGCCATGTTGTTATCGTCAGCGCATGTGTCACCGCTCACAATTTGGGGGCGGGATTGAGTTGGATACCGCCAGCAGCTACTTGAAGTTAAGACTTTGTCAGCGAGGCAGCAACTCTAGTATCACCTGCACCCTGCACCTGAATAGTTGAATAAAGCTGGAGGATGTGTTAGGACGGGCCACCCGGCGATCGACGCGCTGACCCCGTTTGGTGTTCAGGCTGTCTGCGGGTGGAGCCTGTACCATAAAATAAGGTGAAAAGATGAATCCGATATTGGTAGCAACTGTAGCAAGAAGGCTCAAACGCCGGCAGCGAATCTGCCCACAGTGCAAACGAAAACAGTTAGCACCGGCCGGGCAAGAGAAAATCTCCATTCGCTGTGCTTCTTGCAACACGACAATACCACCACTGACAAAAACAACTCGATAGAAATTATCCCTCACCCTGGCGAGTGTCAGAGCGGGATGTTTGTGAGGTATTAGCTGTGATCCTTTTCAGTGAATCCATTCTCATCAGTGTTGTTCTGATTTTTCTATTGCGGCTTATTGATGTTTCTTTGGGTACGATCCGCGTGATCATGACCGTTCGTGGACGGCGAGCCTGGGCGGCAATAATTGGCTTTGTGGAAATTTCCATTTGGATAATTGCAGTGAGCCAGGTAATTAGCAATCTGGACAGCATCTGGAAAGTATTGGCCTATAGCGGCGGCTTTGCGGCTGGCACCCTGGTGGGTATGTGGCTTGAAGACCGGTTGGCATTAGGCGATGTATCTGTATACGTAATCTCACGCGAAAATGGGCCGGAGATCGCGCATCATGTACGCAAGGCTCATTACGGAGCGACCGAGCTGCCGGCTCACGGTCACACTGGCCCGGTGACTATGGTTGGTATTGTGACACCGCGCAAACGCCTGCGTGAACTGTTGCATCTGGTTAATATTATCGATTCCGGAGCTTTTGTTACGGTTGATGATAAGCGGCAGGTCTTGCGAGGTTACGGCCATGTCGCCAAGTAAAACAGCACAAAATAAAGATCACCAATGGAAAATAACATGAATACAAGTGACGAAACACCAATCATCTGGCTTGAAAACCAGCGACTTTATACCAAAGCAGACAGCAAGGCCGTTAACACCTTGCTACCCAACGGTGTCACACAGGATACCCGTATCTTCCATAAGCAAATACCCGGCTACCAAATGACTCCCTTGAAGCGACTGTCCCATCTGGCCTCTCGCCTGGGACTGGGGGGCATCTGGGTAAAAGACGAATCGACCCGTATGCGGCTCAACGCCTTCAAAGCTTTGGGTGGCTCTTACGCTATCTACCGCTTGATCTGCCAAAAGTTGGATCTACCTCAGTTGACATTCGCTGAATTGATGTCTGACGAAATTCGCATGCGCCTGGGCGATATTACCTTTACCAGTGCCACCGACGGCAATCATGGCAAGGGTCTGGCTTGGGCTGCACAGAAACTGCGCTTTTCCTGCATCATCTACGTTCATAAGCAAACGTCATTGGCGCGGATTAAGGCAATAGCTGAGTATGGGGCTGATGTCCGTATCGTAAATGGTAACTACGACGATGCAGTGCGTGAATGTGAAAAAGATGCGCAGGTGAATGGTTGGCAAGTTATTTCAGACACTTCGTGGCCTGGTTATGTGGATATCCCGCGCTGGGTAATGCAGGGATATACGACGCTATTGTCCGAGACCCAGGAGCAGTTAGCTGCACAGGGAATCGTAAAACCAACCCATATCTTCTTGCAAGCTGGTGTAGGTGCTTTTGCTGCGGCTATGATCGCTTTTTATGAGAATTTATTCAACGCCGTAGCACCTGTTTCGGTCGTTGTTGAACCACGTAAAGCTGCCTGCTTGTATCATTCGATGCAAATCGGCGACGGCCGTCCACATACGGTGACCGGCGATCTGGGTACAATTATGGCCGGATTGGCCTGCGGCGAACCCAGCCCATTGGCCTGGCAAATCCTCCGTGACTATGCCGACTTCATTGTTACCGTTCCTGATTATGTGGCTGCCAGAGGGATGCGCATGTATGGCGTACCACTAAAAGGAGATCCAATCATCATTTCTGGCGAGTCCGGGGCGGTTACGTTGGGAGCATTGAATTTTATTATGGCCTATGAAGGCGCCGCCCCGCTCAGAGAACAATTGCAGTTGGATGAAACCTCACAGGTGCTGCTGATCAACACCGAAGGTAATACAGATCCCGATTATTTTCGTAACGTAGTATGGGATGGCGTCTTTGCCGTTCCCGAAGCTTATCGTCGGCCCATTCTGGCAGTAGCCTAATGTTGATCGTTGAAGAGACAAAATTAATGTAAATAGGTGAAAAAATGAGTGAAGGAATGATGGTCACACCGCTTGGCTACAAGTTGCTCCAGCGCAAAAAAGAACGGCTTGAAGAAGTGATTTTGACGACTCAAGAATCATTGGCTGATATGGCTCAGGGAGATTCGGGAGACGGATTTCAAGATAGTTTCCTGTTGGAAACACAAATGAACATTCAGCGAATGGATTATGAACTCCAAGAAATAAAAGGGCTTCTTGGACAAGCAACTATAACTTTGGAACCGCAACAAACAGATACGGTTTCTATTGGTCACAGGGTTGTATTAACACTTATCTATCCCTCCGGCGAACATGAAGCATTGATAGTCGTGCTAACTGCTTCACCTGAACTTTCGCTGGTGGAAGATCATCTACTTAACGGTGAACTCCCCGTATCTCCAAATTCTGCTTTGGGAAGAGCAATTTATGGGGGAACGTCGGGGTCCATATTTTCTTATGAGATTGAAGGTGGGACAGTTAACGGTCAAATTTTGAAAATTGAGGTTTGGCAACCTGCTTTCCAGCTTCAGGAGCAACCTTGCTATGAAACAATTAGTCAGTAGAAAAACGAACCTGTTGACTGTTTTAACAGGCGGAGCGATTCCAACGGTACTCATTCTGAACAAATATTTCAGATTGCCAGGTAAGTTCACAGTAGTCCTAGTTGTTTTCCTGAGTTTCATATTTGGATCCATGGCCTTGTGGGCTTACGCTAACAGACATGCGGATGGATCTGAATGGTGGCAAGATGACAGCACCTCTGGCTGGCGGGGTTATTAAGAAAGCCGGGTTGCGCTGTTTAACCATATGATGCGTCTTACCAACGGAAAAGGCTGACAATGAAACGTATTATGGTTATTGATGAGCACCCGGCTGTCCATCACCCTCTAAAAGCCTAGATCCCTTTGATCCGATACCGGCCTATACACACAAGTGTCGTGGCGTTTCCCTCCGTTTGCGTTCAATGAGCAGTCCCTTCTTGATCTAAATCATATACGGCCATTACCTCTCCTGATAAGCTGTAAATAGATGGTCAAACATAAATGGAGGTGCGCTATGACCCCAATTGGTTTATTTTATGGCACCGATACTGGTTTTACAGAAATCGTTGTCAAATTATTTGTAGAAGAATTTGATCTTGTTGCCCCCGACTTGCTCACCGTACACAACATCGCCGATGTGCCAATCACCACCCTGCAGCAGTATGAATACTTAATTATTGGTTGTCCAACCTGGGATATCGGTCAGTTACAAGCTGACTGGGATAAAGCATACAACGAATTAGATACGTTGGATTTGTCTGGAAAACAACTTGCTGTTTTTGGTCTGGGAGATCAATATGGCTACCCTGATAGTTACTGTGACGCTATTGGTATTTTGGCTGAAAAGTTTGCAAACACGGGTGTAGAAATAGTTGGGCTTACATCTACAGAAGGATATGAGTTCACCCATTCAGAGGGCGTGAAGGATGGACAATTTTTAGGTTTGGCGTTGGACGAAGATAACGAAAGCGATAAGTCACCGCAGCGTGTTTCAGAGTGGGTCTGGCAGTTGGTGGATGAATTTGATCTGGTGGATTATCTGGAACCGATTCGGGCTTAACTACCAGTCAACTGGATGACAACGTTGCTTTAAACAAGCAGATTATTAAACAAAAAGCATCGTTGAATTGTCAGCTTATTTGCAGGAGAAATAAACATGATCCAACCTACAATTACCAGCGAGATGACTGTTTTTGAAGTCCTAGACCAGGTGCCCGGGGCGATTGAGCTTTTCCAGCAGCACGGAGTTAATCCAACCAGGGAATGTGCTTTATTTACCAGGCAGATACGTCTCAAAGAGACCCCGGAACGTTGCCATCTGGAAGACCTGGATGAGTTGATCCTTAAACTAAATGCAGCTGTGCCGGTATCAAACGCGGCCACTAAATAAGCTTAAACTTACCCCATCCAATAAAATAACAGCAATAATACGAGGGCAATGAAATGACAGTAAATAACCTCTCCCATCTAACAGCAGAACAACCTGTAGGTGCCTGGGTGACGGCTGATTACCGATTAGCGGCCGTTTTTGAGAAATA
>JAGQGA010000246.1 GCA_020432595.1 Anaerolineales bacterium
TTGGGGATATTGGTCGGCCAGCCGCTGGCGATACCAGTCAAAGGCGAATAAATTGCTGTCCACCAGCAGTAAATCGGGTCGCTGCTGTTCGGCGTGGTGGAAATACCACAGGGTGAAAATGGTGGCATCGCCGGGGGTAAGCAGCACGGCGTTGGCTGGGGCATGAGTAAAAATCTCGCCTACGGCCGGCCGCAGGGAAATAGGTTCGGCTGGTGGCTGGACGATGTGGGCGGCAAGCAAAAATAATGGCACGCAAAGGCGCAAAGACGCAAAGGAGACGCTTTTTCTTTGCGCCTTTGCGCCTTGGCGTGAAATCCCCTCCATCCCAGCGGCCAAAGGGAAGGTGAGCAGCAGCAGAGTGGGCAGCAGCAGCACGTGGGCATCGGGGGTGGCGTAGGTGAGGGCGTGGATGAGGGTGAGAACGGCCGTTAATAACGACAAAAGAAAAATTGTACCCATGTCATTTCGAGGTCTTCCGAGAAATCCTGTTGGTGTTGGCAAAGGGTATGGTATTTCTCCTCGAAGACTCGTCGAAATGACATGTTTCTGTCCCCATGCGATCAACGGCAACCCCAGCCAACTAAACTGCACGGCCAACAGTTGCCCCCAATCCGCCAGCCGCTGGGTTAGATCGGACAGGGAGAGGGCGAACAGGTTAGCGCGGTAAATCTGGCCGCTGACCAGCCACCACCAGCCGCCCACCGTGTTTGGCTGTCCCCAAACGATGGGGCTGGCGGGGCGTGCCAGCCAGGGGAGAGCTAGTAGGGGGGTGAGACCGAGGACGAAGCCGAGGAGGGATTTGAACCGCAGAGGGCGCAAAGGGCGCGGAGTTTTTTTTGTGTCTGTCCAGATGTCTTTCCCGCGAAAGCGGGAATCCAGTTGGGCGGCGGATGGATACCCGCTTTCGCGGGTATGACACTCTTTTGAGTAACGATCTTGGACACTGCCAATATCGTTTCTCTTTTCTTTTTCTTTCTTTGCGCCCTCCGCGTCCTCTGCGGTTAATTCTTCCCAAATGCGCCACCCAACCAAAGGCAGCAGCAGCAGCGAAGTGGCGTGGGTGGTGAGGGAGAGGGCGAAGAGGAGGGTGGTTTGAAACAACGGCCGTTTTTTCACCACCGCCCAAACCACTGCCGCCACCGCCAGCAAATTCAGCCCGTATACCTCGGTGATGGTGGCTTGGCTCCAGACGAGGGGAGCGAAGGCGAGGGTGAGGCTGGCGGCGAGGCTGGTTGAACGGGAGAAGTGGGTGCGGAGGGTAACGGCTGTTAATCCCACCGCCGCCGCCGCTGCCACTGCCGAAAACAGGTTGAAGCGGTAGGCCATTGTGCCGATGGGGAGCAGGCTAAACAGCTTGCCCAGCAGCACATAGGTCGGGTAGCCGGTGGGGTGCGGCACGCCCAGGGTCACGCTGGCGGCAATCAGTTCGCCGCCGTCGCCGCCGTAGCTGCGCCAGGTGAGGTCGGGCGCGAGTGTCAGCAGGTAGACAAGCAGGGCGGTGGAGCCAGCCAGCAGGCCGGGGTGGGTGAGGATATGGGGGAAAACGGCCGTTTTCCCCCGCCCCTTAGCTTCCCGCGCCATAGACCCGATCATCGCGCACCCTCCCCTTTGATCACCGCCGGAATCGTTTGCAGCAAAATAAGCAGGTCGCGCCCCAGCGAATAATGGTCAATATAGGCTAATTCTAACTGCACCCGCTGATCCAGCGACAAATTGCCCCGCCCACTCACCTGCATCGGGCCGGTGATGCCAGGCTTGACGGCCAAACGGCGACGGTGCCAGTCGTTGTAAAACTGCGCCAGCCGCAGCTCTTCGGGGCGGGGGCCAACGAGACTCATTTCCCCTTTGAGGACGTTCCAAAATTGAGGCAACTCGTCCAGGCTCCAGCGGCGCAGCCAGCGGCCAACGCGGGTCAGGCGGGGGTCGTCAAGCCGCTTGGGGGGCGGTTCGGGTGACTGCGGCTGTTCAGCCATCGTTTCGGCGTTGACGTGCATGGAGCGGAATTTGTAGACGGTAAACGGCCGTCCCCCTTGCCCCACGCGCTGCTGCCGGAAAATGACGGGGCCGGGTGAGTCGAGTTTGATGGCTAAAGCAAGAATGGGGATCATAACGGCCGTTAATAATAACCCAAACACGCTGCCCACAATATCAAGAAACCGTTTAAAAAGATAATTTGGCCCGGAAATAGTATTGGTCGCGGCGCTGCCACGCGGGTTTTGCCGGTAAACCAGCCCGCAGCCGTAGCCCGCACCCAATGCCAAAGCGCGAGCGGCCAGCAGCAGCGGTGAGGTCAGCGCCACAATGCGGTCTTTGCCCCATGCTTTGGCAACAAAAGGTAGGGTGGTGAGCAAAAAGGTGAGCAGTACCCCGCCCGTGAGCAAGGCTGCCCACGGCGTGAGCAGGAGCAGGGGCAGGGTCGCAAGCAGCAGCCCCATCAGCCCCATTTGCAGCTTCATCACCTGCGGCGTGTGCGAATCTTTAACCCCGTGCTGGGGGAAGCGGCGCACAACCTGGGCTTTCCAGTAGCCGATGATGGCCTTTTTGCGGATGTAGCGGGCAAGGGTGTGGCTGTGGCGGTGGACAACAACGGCCGTTGGTTGGAACACCATTTTGTATCCTCGCGCCGCCAGCCGGAAAGAAAGCTCTTGGTCTTCGAGGTAAGGGAACTGTTCGTCAAAGCCGTCGTTTGCCAACAGCACGTCGCGGCGGTAGGCGGCGGAGTAGGTGTCAATAAAGTCAATGGTTGGTTGCTGCGCCAGCAGATCATATTTGTCTTCGTATTCAAGCTGGACAAAGCGGGCAACAAGCTGGGACTGCTGGGTGGCGTAGCTGCCTTTGGCGGCCACCAGATTGGGGTCGGTAAAGGGGGCGATTAATTCGCGTAGCCAGTTTGGCGCGGGAATGCAGTCGGCATCGGTGCAACAGACGATGGTGCCGTTGGCGGCGCGGATGCCGCTGTTGCGGGCGGCGGCGGGGCGACCACGCGACCGTTTGATGATGGTGACACCACATTGTTGGGCAAGAACGGCCGTTTCGTCCGTCGAGCCATCATCCACCACAATAATCTCATACGGCTCCGTAAACGCCTGCTGCTGCAACGCCTGCACACAAGCCACAATGGTAGCCGCAGCATTATAAGCAGGAACAACAACCGAGATCATGATGACTGATGACCGATTACCGATGACTGATTACCGCTTCCCGACCACCGCCAGCGGGTGCGCGTGGCGGCAATGCTGCCCAGAATGATTTGCGGCAGCATCACCACCAAATGGAAAGCAATCGAATAACCAACCACGGCCGCTTCGTTGGGAGCATTGAGGCTGAGGAGCAGCAGAGCGGCAGCGCTGTTGAACACGCCAATTTTGGCGGGGGTGCTGGGCGGTGTGGTGACGACGCTGACGACAACATGCATCAAGGTGCCTTCCAGCAGACCAAACGGCAGATTAAAGGCCGGGAAAAGGACGGCCGGTAAAATGGCGGCCAGCAGCGCGACGATGATTGAGGAGCCAACTAGCAGCAGCGACAGGCGCGGGCTGCGGAGGGCGGCCAGCCCTTCTAGCCCATCAACGGCGACATGCAGCAGCCGCTGGCCGATGGCGGCGGGCAGTTTGGCAAAAAGCCAGCGCAGCGTGCGGATGACCCAGCTTGTTTGGTAGGCCAGCAGATAGAGAACCAACAGCAAAAAGAAGGCGATGGTGCCTACCAGGGTGCTAGGGTTGCCGACAAAATCGGGCAGGACGACAAGGGGGAGGATGATGACGATGGTGGCGGCAAAGAAGATGAGATCGAGGGTTTTTTCGACGACAAGGGTGCCGAGGGCGCGGGCTTTGCTGATTTCGGTTTGCTGGTGCAGGGCGTAGATGCGGGCGATTTCGCCGAGGCGGAGGAAGGGGATGATGAGGTTGACGTATTGGCCTAGCATCATAGCCCAAAAGAGGGGCATGAAGGGGGGCGGGGCTGTGTCTGGGGTTGCCAGCAGCAGTTGCCAACGCCAATTTTTAACCCAAAGGGTGGCAAGCATGATGAACAGGGCAAGCAGGATGTAGCTGAAATGGGCGTGGATGAGGGTGTCGCCGATGTCGGCCAGGGTGACGTTGCGGGCGATGAACCAGAGACCAACGGCTGTTAATCCCAACGTCAGCAGCCAATTCAGCCATTGCCAGAGCCGCCGCGAGGCTGAGGGAGGGGGTGGGGGAGCGGTTTGTTTTTCGGCCAACATCAAACTTTATCCTTCCGGCCGCACAATGTGGGCGCTGGGGTCGCCAAAGAGGGCAAAGGTGTCGCTGATCTCGCGCAGCCCGTCGTTGTTGGCAACATCCAGCGACAGCTTGGCCGCTTGAAACGCATCCCCCATGCGGCTGACGGCTGGGTCTTGCAACTGTTGGTAGAGGCTGGTGGCAAACGGCTCCTGGTGGGTGGAAAGGGTAAGGCTGGTGGCACCGACCAGCAGCACGGGGCCGTTTTTGTGGCGCAGCATCGTTTCCGAAAGGGAGGTTTGCTGCGGGTGGGCAAAGAGGCCGCTGAGGCAGGTAAGCTGGACGACGATGGGGGGCGTGGTGGCGGTTAGGTCGTTGACAGCATCGAGAGTGAACACATCGTCCTTGCCCCATTGGGACAAGCTGCCGTGGCCGACGTAGCTGGTGAGCCAGCCCCCGTTGTTCCAGGCGGCGGTGACTTCGCTGGCGGCGGGGCCGTTGAGAATGGAAACGGTGGCAGCGTCTAGGCCGCTATTGTCGGTAAGCTGCTGGGCAATTTGGGCGAATTGGGGTTCGGTGCCGTCGGTGGCAAAGAGGATGCGGTTAACGGCCGTTTCTCCCTCATACGCCAACGTCCGCGCCACCAACTCCTCCACCTCAGCCACCGTGGAGACCGGCCAGCGGCCAACGGCCAAATCGGGGCGTGTGTCGTTGTCTATATCGGCCAGGCGGGAGTCGCTGACCGTTTCGCCGCTAAACTGGACGGGAACCATGAGGGAAGGAACATTATTTCCAGGGGCTAAACCCAGGTAGTTGCGGTAGTCAGAGGTGGCATCGCCGACGATAAAGAGATAGCGGGGATGGGGTTCGGCCCATTGGGTGGCGGCGTAGCGCACAAAGGCGTGGATGCTTTCGGGCGAGGCGGCTCCGTCGCCAAAGGCATCGTAAATTTCGGCGGTGGTGGCAACGGCTACGGCCAGCCCTTCGGCCTGCCGCGCCTCTACCAACGAAGCCAGCGCCGGGGCAAGTTGGTCGGTGGTGACAATGAGCAGGTCAGCCTGGTTGCTGCTGTCGCGCCAGGTGGATTGGCGCACGGGTTCAATGCTGGCTGGTTTTTGGAAACCGACGGGACCAACGGCGAGGATGTGGTCGCTGGGGGTGACGGTGAGGGAAACGGCCGTTTCCCCCTCGCTGGTAAGCTGCTGCGGTTGGGCGGGGTTGGTGATGTCGAGCAGAACGGGGTCGCCGCTGAAGCCGGTGAGGGTGAGGGTGCCGCTGGTTTGGCTGAATTGCAGGCGGTCATTAACGGCCGTTGGCGGCGTGGCGTAGGTCAATTCCACCCAATTAAGCTGCACCACATCCAAAAAAGAAGCCCCTTCAGGGGTGTTGTCCAGCAGCAGTTCGTTGTCGCCCGTTTTAAGCTGGCCGCTGGGGATGGGGATGGTGTCGGTGAAGACGGTTTGGCCGTCGAAGCGGACGGTGGCGAGAGGTTGCCCGTTGAGCCATAAATCGAGGTCGTGGTCGTTTTCTACCTGGGGGTTGCGGGTGACACCGCGCAGTTGCAGCCGCAGTTCGGCCGGGGCATCGCTGAGGCTGGGTAGGTTGAGGGTGACGGGCAGGCTGCTTTGCTGTGGAATTTCTTGCCAATACCAGAGGTCAATGCCCTGGCTGGTGGCTTCGGCGGCGTAGAGGTGGTTTTCTTCGAGAAAAAGGGTTTGGCGAATCTCGCTGACGGGCGGGGCATCGTCGCGGCTGACGGGGCGCTGGTTGATGAGCGTGCCGGGGTGTCCGATTTCCAGCAGGTAGGGGCGTTGGGCGGTGTAGCGGTCGCTGGGGGCTTGGCCGTAGAAGATGAGGCTGTCGTCGTGGAGGAGGTAGGGAACGGCCGTTTCCCCCGTTCGCAGCCGCAGGTTGTCGCTGTCCCACGTTTCCAGCATGAACTCGGCCTGCGCCAATTCGTCGCGGGTGAGGCGGTACACGCCATCATGGTCAACCAGGATTTTGACGATGCCGCTGGCCGCTTCGCCAATGGCGACCGGAGTTTGCGGGCGCATGAGCCAAAAGGCAGCAAACGCTGCGCCCGCCCCCAGGATAAGGCTGCCGGTCAGAATGAGCGCCGTTTTGCGGGTCATGGTTCTCGCTTGCGGGTAAAGAGAATGATGGAGCCAAGAACGGCGGCGGCAAACAGGATCATGGCGGCGATAAAGCCCCCCCACAGATAGAAGGTGCTGAGCCGCGCTTCGGCCGGCTGGGGGTCGGTTTGCTGGGGCGCGCTGGGTGGAACGAGGGTGCGGCCGATGATGATGGGAGCGGCTTTGCCCGTTGGGGCGTTGTTTTGGGCGATGGCGACGGGTTGCTCGGCACTGGGCTGGTCGGCGGCGGGGAGGGGATTAACGGCCGTTTCCTCCACCGCCGCTTCCTCCGTGCTATCATTTGCCAGCCCTGCCGCCTGAGCCAAGGCCGCCCCGAAATTTTCGGCCAACAGGGTGGGGGCAATGACGATGGCGCTGTCGCTGCTGCCATTGTCGTTACCATTGTCTGGCTCTACCGGAGCCAGGGTAGGTAGGGAGGGGACGAAAAAGGGTTGGTTGGTGGCGGTGGGTAATGCGGGCTGGTCGGTGGCAGTGGGTTGTGGGGTGCTGGTGGGAACGGCCGTTGCTGCCACAGTCGTTGCCGTAGGACGCGGTGTATTGGTAGCAGCCGTGGTGTTGGTAGGTTGTGGCGTGGCGGTAGGCTGGCCGTTATTGCCGCCACCCAGCGGGATGGGGGTGTTGGTGGGCGTTAGAGAGACGGTGAAGGTGAGTTCCCGCATGACGTGTTCTTCGGAACTGGTGGTGATTTCCAGCAGTTGGTAGACGTAGGTTTGGCCGGAAACGGCCGTTGTGTCGGTGTAGGTGTACTCTGCTCCCTGCGAAAAGTCACCGACAGCGGGGATGATGGGGCTGATGGCGGTGAAGTTGCCCCCCTGGCCGCGCTTGAGAATAAATCCGGCTGTGTCCTGCTCCGATTGGGTGTCCCAGTCAGCGCGGACATGGATGGTGTTGTTGTAGGAAACGGCCGTTAGGGTGAAATCACCCAACGTCACCGCCATTGGCTCCTCGCCGCTGACTGGCTTAATAACCGCTCCGCTCCAGACAACAACCAAAGCCAGAAAAATTACAAAAATTGTTTTCTGCATTGCTAACAGCTCTATCTCCGTGCGATGATTGGCAACATCAGCCGGTACTCAGCTTGAAATAGCTGCATGGCCGGGTCACCTTGCAACGTAAAACTATACAGTTCTGAATCAGCCAGGTCAAGGGCAGTATATCCCAGCTTGGCATAGAGAATGGCATCGCCGATGCGCGACAGGTGACCTTCGGTCAAGCCATCGTAGAAACCGGTGTGTAAAACGGTGTGTTCATAAGAAAGACCCAGCCCGGCAGATGACCACTGGGCAGCCACGCCACGCAAATTGTCCAGCCGCATCCACGTTTCGCTAAG